>NZ_JBSSBV010000004.1:0-126635 GCF_054059115.1 Thermostichus sp. MS-CIW-26 | reverse complement strand
TCTAGGGCAAAGGTCACAAACAGCGCTATTGCTCTGGAAGACTTGACAGGGATACGGGAGCGTATCAACCAACAACCCCGCAGCAAAGCCGAGCGACGCAGGGCCAACAGTTGGGCGTTCTACCAACTGAGGCAGTTTCTGGAATACAAGACTCTGCGTGCAGGAGTTGCTTTGATTCTGGTGCCGCCTGCCTACACGTCGCAGACCTGCCACCGGTGTTTGCACATCCATCCCGACCCTGCGCAATCCTATCGCAGTGGGAAGAAGTTTAAGTGTGGGCACTGTGGATGGGAAGGAGATGCGGACTTGAATGGTGCAAACGTAATTGCGCTCTTGGGGGCTGCCGTAAACCAGCCTGGAGGTCCGGGCTTGTTTTGTTCTCTGGTAGAGCAGAGCAGGCCCAGGGCTACTGAAAGCCCGCTCCGTACCGCTTAGCGGTCGGAGCCGGGTAGTTTACAGTAGCTACAGAGGAATAGCTACAGAAGCCGATCCCGCATTCGTCCACAGAGGGTACCCCTACACCTGCAGCGGTTCCCTGGGACAAGCGGGCAGTTGCCAGCACATCTCCAGCCAGCTTTTTAGCTCCTCAGGTTGGCCCATGAGGCTCATTTCCACCAGCAGAATGGCGGCTCGGTCGGCGGCTCCTTTGGATCCGAGACGAATTAGGGCAGACAGGCTCTCTTCCCGCCAGCAGATGGATACCCCCTGCCGGATCAAGGCCTGGGCGGCAGCGGGAATGCACGAGGGTGGCACCTGGATGTCTCGCCGCTCGTAGTCGACAGTAGGTAGCATGAACGGCAACCCAAATCTTTATTATGTTTTAATCTTCTTCCCTTTTCGCTTGTCTGTCACGGGTCTTTGCAAAGTATGAAGTAATCTTTTGTAAACTTTGTAGAGTTCTCGACATCGTTGAGAACAGTGGGCGAGCAAGCGCGGGATCTCTCGCGGGATCCCTGGAGAAAACTTAAAAGATAGCGGCGATTTCTCAGCCTCATTTCCCCACAGCCGCGAGAATGGCTGCATGCGCAGGAGATGGGGAGATGCGAGCAGAAGGTTGGGAAAGGCGAGTTGGTCGCTGGTTGCCCAAGGCCACCCTTGCCGGAGCCGTATTGATCCTAGTGGCGATGGGCAGGCCGCTGCGACTGGTGGGCAATGGAGAAAATATGGTGGTGTTCACCTGGGGAGGGGGGGTGAGCCCGATGGCTTTGCAGCCTGGTCTCCATTGGGTGCCGCCCTTTGTCTCTCGCACAGTCATCTTTGATGTGAAAACCCAAGCTCTGACCTGGAAAGACAACGACCCGACCGCCTACGCGCCGCGGCTGGTGGCGCTTTCTCAGGATGGGCAGCAGATTGCGGCTGAGGCGACGCTGCAGTTTCGCATTGTGGACGCCCCCAAGGTCTATACGCAACTGGGGGAAAATTACCTGGATCGCATCGCCCCCATCGTCCGGTCGGTCATTCTGAATGAGACCAGCGGCTTTTCTGCCCAGGCTCTGTATTCTACCGAGCGTCCGCTGCTCCAGGGCCAAATCCGCGAACGGGTGGCTCTTCTGCTGAAGGAATACGGCATCGAGGTTTTGGATTTTCTGCTGCGGGATGTGGATTTCGATCCCGATTTTGTAGCGGCCATTGAGGCAAAAACCATTGCTGAAAATCAACTGGCGCAAAAGCAGTTCGAGATCGAGCAGGCCCGCCAAGATGCCCGCGCCATCATTTCTCAAGCGGAGGCGGAAGCCGGTCAATTGCGAGCCAAAGCACAGGCCCTCACTCAAAATCCGCAGTACTTAGAGGTGGTGAAAGCTGCGGTACTGGGATCCCGCCTGGAAACTCTGGTTACCAAATAGCAACCAGCACTTTTTCATCCTCTTTCCACGAGGAGCCGCCATGTATCCAACAGGAGAAGCACCCCAAAGCAGAGTGGGTTGGTTAACCGTAGGAGGGATCGCCGTCTTGGCGGCCCTGGGAGTGCTCCGCGCTTGCCTGTACGTCACTTTGCCCGGACATGCCACTGTAGTTTTCAATACCTTTTCCGGGTTGCAGAAGGGGCGGGTGGAACTGCCAGGGGTCATCTTCCGGATCCCAGGGATCGAAACGCCGATCACCTACACCGTGCTCACCCGCGTTTGGGAGTTTACCAACGACCCTGCCTCGGCCAATGCCATCAGCAACGCCATCACCGTGAACACCGCCGATGGGCAAGCCTTTGCCATCGATGTGGCCATTGCCCTCAAGCCCAACCTCGCCACTTTGGACGAGCTGCACGCCAACATCGGCGAGAACTATCTTTCCACGGTGGTGGTGCCGGTGGTGCGCTCCAAAATCCGGGATATCTCCGCCTCTTTCAATTCGGAAGACTTTTACCGGAAAAGCCAGCGGGCTGCCATCGAACAACAAGCGCTGGACTTGATTCGCCAAGAGATGCCTACTGTCAACCGCGATGGCCAAACCCTGCCTCTGGTGCAGGTGGAGGGCCTGTTTCTGGGCAACCCCGATTTCCCACAAGCCTTAAGAGACTCGATTGAACGCAAACAGGTGGCCTCGATTACAGCACAGACGGCGGCAGTACGGGCGCAGATCCAGGAAAAAGAGACGGAGCGACTGTTAATCCTGGCGGCGGCCAACCAGCGGGCCATTGAGCTGAAAGGACAAGCGGCAGCGCAGAACGCGCAACTGGCGGATCTGCTGTTCTACGAAAAGCTGCAAGAGCGCATCCAAAACCCGACGGGCTCGCTGCCCCCTTTGCGCATCATCCGCGTCGAGGGAGATGCCACCGTGTTTCTCAATGTGGATCCCCATCAGGCAGCCCTGCAAAGAGGGCAGTAGGTTCAGCGAAGTTGCGGAGTACAGACTTAAAAGTCTGAGTATAAAGTGTGTCCAGATCTGAAGGCGAAGGGATGTCATTCGAGTTCGTTGACATCCTACCGCCAGGGGTCTGGGCTGGGATCCCTCGTAGAGTTGCGCCGAATCCGGCTGAGGGGGAAAGCTCGCACTCGATGCAAGGCTAGGTTTTACCACCATGAACTCCCACCTGATCCACACCCCCTTTCCCCGTCTAAACCCGAAGCTGGCGGAGGCGGATCATGTTTTGGTGGTGGACGATCAGGCCAGCAGCCGCCTCTACATCGGTGAGCTGTTGCGGTCGGCCCACTTCCGCGTGAGCGAGGCCACCAACGGCGAAGAGGCTTTGGAGGCTGTGGAGCGGCTTCGGCCAGACTTGGTGCTGTTGGATGTGCTGATGCCGAACATGAGCGGGTTCGATGTCTGCCGGCAACTGAAGGCCAATGAGCTGACCCGCCTGATCCCCGTTGTGCTGATCACTGCCCTGACCGACCGCTCCAATCGCCTGATGGGGATGCAGGTGGGGGCCGACGACATTTTGACCAAGCCCTTCGATCACGTGGAGCTGCTGGCGCGGGTACGCTCATCCATCCACCAAAAGCGCTTGAACGAAGATCTGGATCACGCCGCCAAGGTGTTGTTTGCCATTGCCCGCGCTGTGGAGAGCCGGGATCCCACCACGGGTGACCATTGCGAACGCTTGGTGGTCATGGGGGAACAGTTTGGTCGTTACTTGGGGCTGTCTCGTCAACAGATCAAGGCCCTGCGCTGGGGCGGCTACCTGCACGACATCGGCAAAGTCGGGATCCCGGATGCGATTTTGTGCAAGCAGGGCAAGCATACCCCGGAAGAATGGGAGATCATGAAATCCCATGTGTTGATCGGCGAAGACATTTGTCGGGGCTTGCGCACCATGCAGGATGTGCTGCCGATCATCCGCCACCACCACGAGCGTTGGGATGGCAGCGGCTACCCGGATGGGCTGGCAGGCGAAGAGATCCCTCTGTTGGCCCGCGTCTTTCAGGTGATCGACATTTTCGACGCTCTGATCTCCTCTCGCCCCTACAAACCGGCCCTGACCGCCGAACAGGCCCTGGAAGTGCTGCGGGAGGAAACCCGCAAGGGCTGGCGGGATCCGAACTTGGTGCGCGAGTTTTGTGACTTTATGTTTGTTACGGCCTTTAATCTGCTGGAGGCGGGATAGGGGCTAGGGTTCCGGGCCAGGCTGGACAGGCAGCTTTTGGGGTTTGGGCGACGACAACTACTCCGGCCACCGGGATCCCGGCAGCGGCCAACACCTGCTGGGCGGCTTGCACAGTAGAGCCGGTGGTGTAGATGTCATCCACCAGCAACACCGGTGTGGCCGGAACTTGTTTCAGGGCAAAGGCCCCGGCCAAGTTGTGCTGTCGTTGCAGCGGGTTGAGCTCATGTTGAGCCGCTGTGGCCCGCACCCGCACCAGAGCATCGGGCAGGTGGCGAAGACCGGTGCGCTCGCAAAAAGCCTGGCTGATCAAGGCTGCCTGATTATAGCCCCGTTGCCGCAGGCGCTCCGCATGAAGCGGGATGGGCACCACCGTATAGTCCAAGCCATAGGCCCTACGGGAGCCTGAAGACGGCTGTCGGCTTTCCACCCAGCGGGATCCCAGCCATTCTCCCAAAACCGAGCCAATGCGCCGTTGTCCTTCGTACTTCAGGCAGTAGATGGCCCTGCGCAGCGCCCCCCGGTGGATCCCCCAGGCGTAAAGTGGCCAAGGCGAGGTGGTGACTGGCCAAGTGGCAAGGCGCTCCGCCTGCAACCGCCTTTGACAGTCTTGACAGAACACGGCCTTGGCAGGGCGCCGGCAAAGCGGACATGGAGGCACAATCCACCAATCTAACCAGCCCATCGTCTGCTAGGGATCCTTTCTGGTGTGCAGAGTCTCCTAAAAAGCTGAGGCAAGGGGGGAACGAGGCCGAAATTCAGACTCGGCCAGGCTAACAGCCCAGCAGTCCATCCCCAAGTTGACGCTGGGATCCCGCCTTGCTAGGATTCAATATCGCCGGATAATTCAACCGGATAATTTAAAATTTGAGCCGTGACCTTCTCTGCCAGCCCATGCCCACCATTCAGCAACTGATCCGTGAGGAGCGCAGCGTTGCCGCTCGCAAGACCAAGTCTCCTGCCCTGAAGGCTTGTCCACAGCGGCGGGGGGTTTGCACCCGAGTGTACACGACAACGCCCAAAAAGCCCAACTCAGCGCTGCGAAAAGTGGCTCGCGTTCGCCTCACTTCCGGCTTTGAGGTCACCGCTTACATTCCCGGCATCGGCCACAACCTACAAGAGCACTCTGTGGTCATGATTCGCGGTGGGCGGGTTAAGGATTTGCCCGGCGTGCGTTACCACATTATCCGGGGCACCCTCGACGCTGCAGGGGTCAAAGACCGCAAACAAGGCCGCTCCAAATACGGGGCGAAACGGCCCAAGCCGGGCCAAGCTCCAGCCGCCGCTGGCAAGAAAAAATAGCTTTGCCCTCACCCTCAACCCTCCATATCCCACTCGTCATCTTTCTTTCTGCCATCCCCATCTGAACAAGCAACCCAGCTCCTATGTCTCGCCGCAACCGTGCCCCCCGTCGTGATGTGCCCCCGGATCCCAAGTATGGGAGCCGTCTGGTTACCATGCTGATCCGCAAGTTGATGATGAGGGGTAAGGCATCCCTGGCTGCCAGGATCCTCTATGAAGCTCTGGACATTGTGCGGGAGCGCACTGGCCAAGACCCACTGCCCTTGCTGGAAAATGCTGTTCGCAACGCCACCCCACTGGTGGAGGTGAAAGCCCGCCGGGTGGGCGGAGCCACTTATCAGGTGCCTGTGGAGGTGAGAGGAGAACGGGGCACTTCCCTAGCGCTGCGCTGGTTGGTGACCTTTTCGCGCACTCGTCCAGGTCGCACCATGGCCGCCAAGTTGGCCAATGAGCTGATCGATGCAGCCAACGAAACCGGCAGCGCCATTCGACGGCGGGAAGAGGTGCATCGCATGGCCGAGGCCAACAAGGCCTTTGCCCACTACCGCTACTGAACTAGCCTGGCGGAGCAGTGGAGACTTTTGGGATCCCTGTTCTGCCCAGCCCGAGTTCCAGCGAGGTGGAGAAAAATCGGCAAAAAAGATTAGAATTGTAAAGGATTTTTTAGTTTGCCCAAGTCGCAGGGCGACGAGGATTGGGAGGTTGACGTGGCACGCACAGTTCCCCTAGAACGAGTCCGAAACATCGGCATCGCGGCTCACATCGATGCTGGCAAGACCACGACCACAGAGCGGATTCTCTTCTACTCCGGTCTGGTGCACAAAATTGGCGAAGTTCACGACGGAACTGCGGTCACCGATTGGATGGCCCAGGAGCGGGAGCGGGGCATCACCATCACTGCTGCGGCCATCACCACCCGTTGGACTAAGCGGGATCCCGTAAATCCTTCCCAGCCCCTCTCCGGCGCACCGGAGTACACCATCAACATCATCGATACTCCTGGGCACGTCGATTTCACCATTGAAGTTGAGCGCTCCATGCGGGTGCTGGATGGGGTGATCGCCGTCTTTGACTCGGTGGGCGGCGTGCAGCCTCAGTCTGAGACCGTCTGGCGGCAAGCCAATCGTTACAATGTGCCCCGCATTGCCTTCGTCAACAAAATGGATCGCATGGGGGCCAATTTCCTCAAGGTTTACAACCAGATCCGAGAGCGCCTCAAGGCCAATGCTGTGCCCATCCAACTGCCCATCGGTGCCGAAGACGGGTTTTGCGGCATTGTTGACTTGGTGCGGATGCAAGCCCGCATTTATATGGATGAGATCGGCAAAGACATTCGTCCGGCCCCCATCCCTGAGGAGATGAAAGATCTCGTGGCAGAGTATCGGGCCAAGCTGGTGGAAGCAGTGGCCGAGACGGACGAAGCTCTGATGGAAAAGTACTTCGCCGAAGAAGATCTGAGCGAAGCCGACTTGATGGCGGGTCTGCGCAAAGGCACGATCAGCGGCCAAATTGTGCCCATGCTGTGTGGCTCTGCCTTCAAGAACAAGGGAGTCCAGATGCTGCTGGATGCGGTGGTGGATTACCTGCCCTCGCCTGTGGATATTCCGGCCATCAAGGGGGTGCTGCCAGATGGCTCAGAAGTGTCCCGCCGTGCCAGCGACGATGAGCCCTTCTCCGCCCTGGCCTTCAAGTTGATGAGTGATAAGTACGGGGATCTCACCTTTATTCGCGTCTACTCGGGGGTGTTGACCAAAGGTACTTATGTGCTCAACTCCACCAAGAACAAGAAGGAGCGAATTTCGCGGTTGGTGGTGCTGAAGGCCGATGAACGCTTGGACGTGGATGAGCTGCGGGCAGGAGATCTGGGAGCTGTGGTGGGCCTCAAGGACACCACCACCGGAGACACCCTCTGCGACGAAAATGCGCCGGTGATCCTGGAGTCTCTGTTTATCCCAGAGCCGGTGATCTCAGTAGCGGTAGAACCCAAAACCAAAGCCGATATCGATAAGCTCTCCAAGGCCCTGCAGGCCCTGGCCAAGGAGGATCCCACCTTCCGCGTGTCTGTGGATCCCGAGACCAATCAAACCATCATCTCTGGGATGGGCGAGCTGCACCTGGAGATCTTGGTGGATCGGATGCTGCGGGAGTTCAACGTAGAAGCCAATGTTGGTAACCCACAGGTGGCCTACCGCGAAACCATTCGCAAGCCGGTTAGCCGCGTGGAAGGCAAGTTTGTTCGCCAGAGTGGTGGCCGCGGCCAGTACGGCCATGTGGTTATCGACCTAGAGCCGGCGGAGCCGGGTACAGGATTTGAGTTCGTTTCCAAGATTGTGGGTGGCGTTGTGCCCAAAGAATACATTGGGCCAGCCGAGCAAGGGATCCGGGAAGCCTGCGAATCCGGTGTGCTGGCGGGCTATCCCTTGATCGACATCCGCGCCACTCTGGTGGATGGCTCCTACCACGAGGTGGACTCCAGCGAAATGGCCTTCAAGATCGCCGGTTCGATGGCTCTGAAGGAGGCCGCTCGCAGGGCAAGCCCTACCCTGCTGGAGCCGATGATGAAGGTCGAGGTGGAAGTCCCTGAAGCCTTTGTGGGGGATGTCATCGGGGACATCAACGCCCGCCGCGGCCAGATGGAGGGGATGAATACAGAAGGCGGCATTACCAAAGTCAATGCCAAGGTTCCGTTGGCGGAGATGTTTGGCTATGCCACCGACATTCGCTCCAAAACCCAGGGTCGAGGCACCTTCACGATGGAGTTCAGCCACTACGAGGAAGTTCCTCGCAGTATCGCCGAAGCCATCATTGCCAAAAACAAAGGAAATGAGTAGCTGACTGAAACCAAAAAGGAAGTGATGATTCATGGCACGCGCTAAGTTTGAACGCACCAAACCCCATGTCAACGTTGGCACCATCGGCCATGTTGACCACGGCAAGACCACCCTGACGGCTGCCATCACCACCACCTTGGCTGCTTTGGGTCAGGCCACAGCCAAAAGGTACGATGAGATCGACGCAGCGCCAGAGGAAAAAGCTCGCGGCATTACCATCAACACCGCCCACGTCGAGTATCAGACTGCCAGCCGTCACTACGCCCACGTGGATTGTCCCGGCCACGCCGACTACGTGAAGAACATGATCACAGGCGCGGCTCAGATGGATGGGGCCATCTTGGTGGTGTCTGCAGCTGATGGTCCCATGCCCCAAACACGGGAGCACATCCTGTTGGCCCGTCAGGTAGGGGTGCCCAGCTTGGTGGTCTTTCTGAACAAGGCAGACATGGTGGACGATCCAGAGCTGCTGGAGTTGGTGGAGCTGGAAGTGCGGGAGCTTCTCTCCAAATACGACTTCCCCGGCGACGACGTTCCCATCATCAGAGGATCGGCGCTGAAAGCCCTAGAAAGAATGACCGCCAACCCCAAAACCCAGCGGGGCGAAGATCCTTGGGTGGACAAAATTTATGAGCTGATGGATGCGGTGGACTCCTACATTCCCACGCCTGAGCGGGATGTGGACAAGCCCTTCCTGATGGCTGTGGAGGATGTCTTCTCGATTACTGGTCGGGGCACGGTGGCCACGGGCCGGATCGAGCGGGGCCGCATCAAAGTGGGCGAAACGGTGGAATTGGTGGGCCTGCGGGAAACTCGCTCCACCACTGTTACTGGCCTGGAAATGTTCCAAAAAACCCTCGATGAGGGGATCGCCGGCGACAACGTTGGTGTGCTGTTGCGCGGCATTCAGAAGAACGAAGTGGAGCGCGGCATGGTGCTGGCCAAGCCCAAGACCATTACTCCCCACACCAACTTCGAGTCTGAGGTGTATGTCCTCAAGAAAGAGGAGGGAGGTCGCCACACGCCCTTCTTTGCCGGCTATCGTCCTCAGTTCTATGTGCGCACCACCGATGTAACCGGCACCATCTCTTCCTTCACGGCTGATGACGGATCCCAGCCAGAGATGGTGATGCCTGGTGACCGCGTTAAGATGACGGTGGAGCTGATCCAGCCCATCGCCATTGAGCAGGGGATGCGCTTTGCTATCCGCGAGGGTGGCCGTACTGTCGGAGCGGGTGTTGTCTCCAAGATCCTGAAGTAAGCTGCTTTTTCCTGGCAGGGATTGAGTGCCGACGGCCCCAGACCAACTCAGTTGCGATAGTGGCGCGGAGCACTTTCCCTGCCAGCTTTTTTGAGTCCCCCTTTTTCTGGATTGCTCTCCGGCCATGCCTACCTTGACTCAACAGAAAATTCGTATCCGCCTGAAGGCTTACGATCATCGGCTGCTGGATACTTCCTGCGACAAAATCGTGGATACGGCTCGTCGTACCGACGCCGTGCCGGTTGGCCCGATTCCTTTGCCTACTCGGCGCCGCATCTACTGTGTGCTGCGCTCCCCCCACATCGACAAGGACTCGCGGGAACATTTTGAAACCCGCACCCACCGGCGCATTATCGACATCTATTCCCCCTCTTCCAAAACCATCGATGCTCTCATGAAGCTGGATCTGCCGGCAGGGGTAGATATCGAGGTGAAGCTGTGATGGATCTGCAGGGATCCCCCGCTTTCGCAGTCATTTCGTAGAGCTTGGATGAGGGCAGCAGCGGGTGACAACATCGGTTGATCCGGTCGATCGCGATAGTGGTGCAGACCCCTCTCAGGGGTTGGCAGCTCCAGGAGCGGCCCAATCCCCCATCCCAGTTTTGGTGGTGGGGGCCTTGGGCAAAATGGGGCGAGAGGTGGTGCGAGCCGTTGCCCAGACGCCCGACATGAGGTTGGTGGGGGCGGTGGCCCGCTCTCAACTGGGCTCGGATATTGGCGAGGTGCTGGGCCTGGGATCCCTGGGGGTGGAGATTACCGACGACCTGCCGGGGCAGTTGCTGAGGTTGTCGCAGCGCAGCAGCCGCGGCGTAATGGTGGACTTTACCCATCCTCGGTCGGCCTTTGAACATGTTCGCTCGGCCATTGCCTTTGGCGTACGCCCGGTGGTGGGGACGACGGGCCTGACGCCGGAGCAGGTGGAGCGGCTGCGGGATCTGGCGGACAAGTCGGGTGTGGGCTGTTTAATCGCGCCCAATTTCGCCATCGGCATGATTTTGCTGCAGCAGATGGCGCTGCAGGCGGCCCAGTATTTTGACCACGTTGAGATCATCGAGCTGCACCACAACCGCAAAGCGGATGCCCCCAGCGGCACGGCTCTACAGACGGCACAACGGCTGGGACAATTGGGCAAAACCTTTAACCCGCCCGTTCGCGACAGCGGGACGGGGTCCTCAGTGGAAGAAAAAGAGCTGATCCCCGGTGCGCGGGGAGGGCTCTCTGGCCCCAACATCCCCATTCACAGCGTTCGTCTGCCGGGGTTGATTGCCCACCAGGAGGTCATCTTTGGTGGGATGGGGCAAACCCTCACGTTGAGACACGACACCACGGATCGGATAGCTTTTATGCCAGGAGTGATCCTGGGGATCCGCAAGGTGCTGCAGCTTCAAGGTTTGGTCTACGGGCTGGAGCAGGTCTTGAGCTAGTGGGTCAGGGGAGGGATCCCGGCCTCATCCAGGATGCGGGGGATGAGGTGCTCGGCTTTGACGGCCATCAGATGCACCCCGTGGCAGATTTGGCGGGCCTGCCGCACCTGTTCGGCGGCAATGCGGATCCCTTCTTCGAGGGGGTGGGCGGCGTTGGCCAGCCGCTGGATAATCCCGTCTGGGATCTTCACTCCTGGCAGGTTGCGGTTGATAAACTCGGCATTTTTGGCCGATTTGAGCAAAAAGATGCCGGCCAAAATGGGCTTGCCAGCGGGACGGCCCAACTTATCCATGAAGCGCTCCAGTTGCTCAAAGTCGGTAACCATCTGGCTCTGGAAAAATTGGGCCCCGTTTTCCAGCTTGCGGTGGAAGCGCCGCTCCAGGCCGGAAAAGCTGCCCGATTGGGGTTCTACTGCTGCCCCTGCCAACAGATGCGTGCCCCCATCCGGGAGAGGTTTGCCATTGCAATCGAGGCCGTTGTTCAGCCGTTGGATAAGCTGCAGCAAGCGCACCGACTCCAGATCGAATACGGGGCGGGCATCGGGGCAATCGCCGATGTGGATGGGATCCCCGGTGAGGGCCAACACATTGCGCAGGCCAAGGGCTGAGGCCCCCAACAGATCCCCTTGCAGGGCCAGACGGTTGCGATCTCGACAGGCCAACTGCAGGATCGGTTCAACACCCGCCTGATGCAACAGCACCGAGGCCGCCAACGGGCTCATGCGGGCCATGGCTCGGTTGGAGTCCGTGATGTTGATGGCATGCACCCGCCCCTTGAGCTGCTGGGCCAAAGACAGCAGGGTGCTGGTGTCGGATCCCTTGGGGGGGGTGATCTCGGCGGTGAGCAGAAATTCCCCCCGCTGGATGGCCTGGGCGAAGCGGGACAGGGGAGGTGATGAGGGGATCAGGGCCACAATTCCTGAAGGAAAGGTAAAACGGGCTGGCCTATTATCGACTTTTCCGGGAGGTTTTTCCAGACAGGGCGCCCTTTCTCAGAGCTTGGGCGAGGGAAGGGGGCTGGGCGGGAGTTGCACCCGCATTTCCCCCAGCCATATCTTGGGATCCCCCTGTTGCAGATGCTGCCGCCAATCTTGTGCGGCTGCAGGAGGGATCCCGTCCGGGCTTAAAGTCCAGCTCCAGCCGATCACCTGAGGCCAGCGCTGCGCCTCCAGACCTTCCAGCAGCGGTTGAGAGGCTTCCGAGCCCAGGGCTGGCCCGCGGATCACCACAGGCACTTCCGGGTTGAGGGCCTCAAGGCGGCGGTACAGCGGTTCAAAAGCGGCGGGATCCCCCGTTACCTGTAGGCTCAGCCAGTCCATCTCAGGGAACCGAGCCCAGGTGGACACGGCCTTGGCATCTTCTCCGTCCAGCTCCACCACCCAGAGCAAATTGGCCGGGGACTCCGTCCCGCTAACGCGAACAGAGCGCAGGGTTTGCATCAGGTGTTGGTAAGCCCGTTGTTGCAGCGAGGACTCCGTCCCACCAAAGGGCTCCCCACCGCTACCGCGAGCGCGTTCGGGATCCCCGTCGCCAACGACGACGGCCAGGATGATGGGGGTGGCAAAGCGCTGGATCCCGCGGGCCCAAGAGCGCAAGGTCTCATCGTGATCCCCATTGGCCAAGGCAGAAAGTTGGGCTGGATCTAGCCGCAGGCGCAGGTAGGGGACTGAGCCGCTTTCCCGCAGGCGACTGGCCAACTGCTGTGGAAAGTCCTGGCGGGGATCCCAGAGGTGATCCACGGCTGCCCAGGCGGGGGGTTGACCGATGGCCTGGCGATAGGCGAGGAGTTGATCCCAAGTGGGAATGCCCGGCCAAGCGACCCCGTGATACAGCCGACCCGGAGGTGGCGGCAGCGGCCTACCCCGCAGAAAGGGGGCGGAATCGGGTGGGATTGGCGAGGTGAGAACAACCTCCAGCCGCAGCGGCGGCAAGACCTCACCGGCAGGGGGATGCGGCAGGGAGAAAGGGAGGATCCAACTGCGCTCCTGGAACTGGCCTCGGATGATCTGCTGAGGGTGAAAGTCCTGGGGAGGTGGCAGCGGTTCCAGCGGGTCTTCCCCCCAGAAAGCCCGTTGGATTACCAAGCGCACCCCTGCGCCGGGGTGGATCAGAGGCGTGGTGGTATCCAGGTGAAAGCTACCCCTGAGGCGGGTGGACGTCTCGTTGGGCTCAACCCGGAAGGAGAAGGTGAGCTGGTCAGATCGGTAGGTGCCTGGAGCGGGGGAAGCAGTGGGGGGTGGGGATCCCGGCTGCCATCGGAGGCTCTCGCAGTCGGTGCAGGGGAGAATGGCCTGCGGATGGAGCGAAACGGGAGCCTCGCGGGCAGATTGCAATTGCTGGGGGCTGATGACAAAGCTGGCCCAAAGATGCTTCAGACGGGGATCCCGACCGGGCGAGATATCGGAGAAGGTTCGGCCCTCAGGAGTGGCCGTCCGCGTGCCGACAGCAGTGCCATCCAGAGGGACTGTAGAAACCGGGTCGCCAGCACATCCCCCCAAAAAACCAACCGACAAAATCAGCAGCAGCGCCCAGCCGTAAGTGCTCCGCACCGCTACCGCGACCCAGGGGTCGAGTTTGCAGTTGGATGGCTGGATCATGATCTCACCTCAATACACCACTCCTGCCCGGCTACCGAAGGGAGTCGATGCCGCTCTCGTCTTGTGGACGGTGCGGTTCCCGACGGGGCACCAACGCAAACGGCCAGCAAGATCCCTTTCCCTCCGGTTGCTAGAGGGATCCTCACCCAGAGGCACACCCTTTGAGATTGATCCCGATCACACCCGTTGCTGAACGGGAAAGGTCTCCGTCCTGCCCAGGCGAACTATCCCTGCGGCACGGTTGCGACTTCTGGGTAAATGGTCAGGATCCCCTCGTAGAGGATTTGGCCGGGCTGCAACTCCAAGCGGTCGATGCGCACGCCGGGATCCAACTGAATGGGGAAATCGGCCAGGCCGGGGATGGGGATCTCTTGGCCTTCGCTCACCCAAAGGGGATTGACCAGCCGCAACCGGTTGGGGCCTTGGGCTTCTAGGCCGGTCAGCACCGTCACCGGCGCTTCCACCCCTTCCGGAGTGGTCAGGTTAGCCTGGATGCGCAGCCGACCCTGTTCCAGCGTGACCTGAGGCTGGCGGATGAGAAAGGGCACCACTTGGCCCCCAACGGGCAACTGCACCTGGGCCTGGGCCAGTTGGGCTTGGATGAGGGGAGCCTGAAGGGTGCGGTTCAGGTCTTCCTCGGTGAGGCGTAAACTCACCTGCACCGGCACAGGGGCCAATAGCCGCAGCGGGCTCCGTCCTTGGATGGCTTCGCCCACATTGAGGCGAATATCCTGGCCCTGCAGCCGCAGATGACTGATCTGAAAGCCTTGATAGCTGAGGTTGTCTCCCGACACCTGGGCCTGAGGGATCTGCCCGTTCAAAATCTGGGCGTCGGAGCCGACAATTTGCACTTGCAGGTTATCGACCCTCTGCACCTCAGAACGGATCCAAGCCGCCACCAAAGGGCTGAGAAGGGATCCGGCAATTTGGGCAAATCCGGGGGGCCAAGGCCAAAACATGGTGGGTAGGCTGAGCAGCAGAGCAAACCCCAGCCGCTGCCCTGCTTGCGAGAGCCGTTGGCGGCGACAGGCTGCCGATTGGGTTTGGAGAGGAGACGGATCTGGACTGGGCCGATGGCAAGACGTGAGCAGCACTGGATACCTCGGGAGCAACAACAAGCGATGGTTTCCACCCAACTACGACCAGACTAGGGCAGGACTTCTCTGCCGAACAGAGGGATCCCCCGCACACTTGGAGAGGCTATCCATCCGTCAACTGCCACCAAAGATACCCCAGCCGCAGGTAGTGAAGCCGTAGCCAGGGCAAAGGGAAAGAGCGGGGCGGCTGGCGAAACAGAGCGCTCATCTGAGAAGGGATCCCGGCGATCTCCTGGGCCAGCATTTTGCCCGCCCACACCGCCGTGGCTACACCGCTGCCGTGATAGGCCAAGCCGTACCACAGGCTGGGATCCGCCGGCGAAGGGCCAATATGGGGGTGAAACTGTCGAGAAAGGCAGACCAGTCCATTCCAGGCATACTCGATCTCCACCCCTTCCCAGGCGGGGAAAAGACGATAGAGCTGTCGGGTCATCCAAGCGCGCAACTGCCGTCGCTCCGTCGGGGTATCGCGGGTGCCGCCCCGCCCCCCAAACAGCAAACGCCCATCCGGCAGTAGGCGGTAATAAAACAGCAGCCGCCGCATGTCGTAGAGTGGCGTCGGATTCCACCACCCTTGCGCTTTCTGCTCCTGAGGCGTCAGAGGTCGGGTGACCAGGATGTTGGACAGTGCCGGCAGCAGGGATCCCGCCAGTTGGGGATACAGGGCCTCTGGGGTGTAGCCATTGGTGGCAATGACCAAGTGCCGAGCGCGCACCGTTCCTCCCGGCGTGTGACAGATGTGTTGGGATCCCACCTTTTCCCAGGCCGTGACCGGACTGCCGCTGTACAGCTTCGCCCCCCACCGGTGGGCCGCTTGGGCCAGTCCTTGGGTGAGCTTGAGGGGGTTGAGGCCAAACCCCACCCCGATGTGCAAAGCGCCGTGGTTCTCTTGGCTGTTGAAGCCGCGTTCCCGCAGCTCTTTGGGGTTGAGGAGCTGGGCCGGGTAGCCCGCCACCTGAGTATAGATCAGGTACTCGGCCTCTAACTCCGACCATGCCTGTGGACGATGGGCCACTGCATAGCAGCCCTGTCCCTGAGCCTCTAGGGAGAAGCCCTCGCTGGCCGCCAGCTCCCGAACGGTTTCCACCGCCTGCCATTGATCCCGGTAGTAGCGCTCCGTCTCTGCCAGGCCCACCCGCCGCACCATCTGGGTGTGGGTAAGGTGGCTCGCCCCCACCCCGCAAAAGCCGCCATTGCGTCCCGAGGCCCCCCAACCCAGGGATCCCGCCTCCAGCAGACAAGCATGGATGCCGTGGTCGCGGGCCAGGTGCAAGGCCGTCGATAGCCCCGTCAATCCTCCCCCCACAATGACCACCTCCGCGCCCACCTGCGCTTGCAAAGGTGCCGGATGCCGCCAACCGGGATCTGCTATCGTGCTCTCCCAGTAGCTGCCGACCGGGCAGGCAGGATCGTAGGTGCTGGCAGGATAAAGGCCCTTTCTCATACGAGCAATGGGAAGAACATCTTGCTGGGCAACGCCGAAGTGCTCGGTACCGCTGAGGCGACCGGTCGCAGGACAAGTGCTGAAGGGGATCCCCTCACTCCTGGGCAACGCTGTCGCAACCGGCAGCAGCGGCCTCCATATCGGCAGGGGTATTGCAGTCCAGGAAGATCTCAGGAGTGTAGAGCTCCACCTCCTGTACCCGCCTGCCCAGATCCTGCAACAACCGGCGCAGGCCCAGGGTTTCTTCTCGGAGATCCAACAGCTTTTCCCGCAAGCGCCTGTCGATCAGGGTAGGGTGCCCCCGTCGCCCTCGATGCACCGGCACAGTAACCCAAGCGCGATGGCGCAGATGGTACTCCAGCAAGCTGTGGTAGATCCACGCCGGACGGGGCTGATCCACCGCCGAAATGGCCAGCACCTGAAAATCGACAGGGATCCCTTCCACCCCCACCCGAATGGAATGGGTCTTGCCCAGCTCAGGAGCCGGATTGACCAGCACCTCTGCCCCTGCCAAGTGGGGTTGGGCTGCCGCCAGATGCTGGGATCCCAGCACCACCCAGGGTTGAAACCCCGCCTGTCGCCACTGAAAAATCTGGTAAGAGAGCAGGGTTTGCCCGTCTTTCCAGGGCAGAAAGGCTTTCGGCTCTCCCATCCGCGTGGAAAACCCAGCCGCCAAGATCAGCGCATGCAGCTTCGGCTCATTTGCCAAGGAGCTTCACCAGCAGAATGCCAAACAAATATAGAAACGTCACAGCCCCGGCCAACAGGCTCTGGGTAAGGGGATCCGTCGAAGGGGTGAGAATGGCCCCCGCCACCACCGCGCCCAGAACCACGTAGCGCCAGCCCTTGAACATCTGCTCGGCAGTCACCAGCCCCAGCGCCCCCAGCAGCGCCTGCAAAATCGGCACCTGAAAGGCCAGGCCGGTGCTGAACAGCAGCAGCAGCACAAACTCAAAGTAGCGGTCGATGGACCAAGCCTGATCCACCACCCCTTCGCCGTAGCGGATGAAAAAGTTAAGCGCCGCCGGAATGAGGAGATAGTAGGCAAAGACCAAGCCGGCCACAAAGAGAAGGCTGGATCCCAGCACCACCGGCCCCAGCAGCTTGCGCTCCTTCACGCTCAGCCCCGGCAAGACGAAGCGGGCAATTTGGTAGAGCAAAAAGGGTGTGGCCAGCAATAGCCCCGAGTAGGCCGCCACCTTCACAGAAACGAAAAAATACTCCCCCGGCGCCAGTTGCAAAAAGGTAACCCCCCGAGCGGGCACCTCCAGCAGGGCGACAATGCGGTTCACCACGGCAAAGCAAGCGATGATGCAGATCACCACCGCGATCACGCTGGCCAACAGGCGGCTGCGCAGCTCTTCCAAGTGCTCCATCAAGGTCATCTCGACCTCGTAGGGAAACTCCGGATCCCGCACCCGACCAGGCTCAGGGGCCGCCGCGGCTTGCTCCGGGGACTCGGTCTCAGAGGCAAGGGTCATGGGCCAAGGTGTAACGAAACGTTCCCCGCTATCTTAGCGCTGCCCCCTCTCCAGGGAAAAGCACTTGTCGAGCCGCTATAGGGGGATGTAGCCCTGGCCTGTTAAGGGGATCCCGGGGCCTGAGCAGATGAAACTGGGAAGGGGAGCGGTTGCAGTTTTTAGCGCTTGCCCAAGCCCAGCGCCTTTTCCACCTGCTGGGCGGCATAGGCCATGGCAAAACAGCAGATGAAGTAGATCAGGCCGATAAAAAACAGCACTTCCCGCTGGGTGCCTAGCCAGTTGGGGTTGGTGAACACCACCCGCCCCGCCTGCAGCAGGTCGATGAGGCCGACAATGAACACCAGCGACGTGTCTTTGAAGAGAGTGAGGAACTCGTTCACCAGCGCCGGAACAGCTGCCCGCAACGCCTGGGGCAAAATCACCAAAGCGGTCACTTGAAAGGGGTTCAAGCCCAGCGCCCGTGCCGCCTCCAGCTGGCCCAGCGGGATTGACTGCAGGCCGCCCCGCACGTCCTCGGCCACGTACACGGCTGTAAACAAGATGAAGGCCACCTCCGCCCTGATGATCAGGTTGACGCTGATCCCCCCCAGAAAGAAGGGCACCAACAGCCAGGCGGCAAACAGAATGGTGGTCAGGGGCACCCCCCGCACCAGCTCGATCACCAGCGTGCAGAAGATCCGGATTACCGGCAACGCCCGATTGGCTCGGCCCAATGCCAGCAACACCCCGATGGGAAAGCCGATGATCATGGCGGCTGCCGCCAAGATCAAGGTAAGCAGCAGTCCAGACAGTTGCTCGGTTCGCACTGCCGGCCAATTGGGGCCCAGGTTGCCCAGCAGCAGCTCCAGACAGAGGGGCAAGATCAAGGCCCAAACCCAGATGGAAGCCAGCCGCCAGGATTCCCGTCCGCGACTGAGGGCAATAGCGGCAAAAGTGACGCCAGAGCAAACCGCCAGCCACCCCTGCGACTGGGTTCCCAAAGGCAGGAACGCGGCTAAGCCCATAGCAGCTCCCAAGAGAATGAGGTAGTGCAGCAGCACACCGCCCCAAGCCCCCCCCGCTACCCCCAAGGTGGCCAGCACAATTCCCAACACCGCCCACACCCGCCACAGTTGGCTGCTGGGGTAGGTGCCGCTGGCAAAGATTTTCAGGTTGGCCGGGATCACTTCCCAGCGGGCTTGGGTGAACGCCCAGTTCCAGAACAGGGAAATTGCCCAAGCCAATACCAAGGCGGAGACCAAGGTGAGCAAGGTGCTCAACCAGGAGTCAAACAGGTTGCGACGCACCCAAGCCAGCGGACTTTGTTTCTCCGTGGGGGGGAGTACCTTTTCTTCTTCTATAAGCGGAGAGGAGAGACTGCTGGGCATGGGTTAGCGCTCCACCAATTTGACGCGGGCATTGAGCCAGTTCATGCCGTAGGAAACCACCAGGTTAAAGGTCAGGTAGGTGGCCATGAGGATGGCGAACATCTCCACCGAACGTCCCGACTGGTTGATGATGGTGCTGCTGATGTTGAACAGATCGGAGAAGCCAACGGCAATGGCCAAGCTGGAGTTTTTAATCAAGGTGAGATACTGAGTGTTCAAGGAGGGGATCATGATCCGCAGGGCCTGGGGCACAATCACCAAGCGAAAGGTTTGCAGCTCCGACAGGCCGACGGCCCGGGCCGCCTCCCACTGCCCCCGCGGCACCGCCAAAAAGGATCCCCGCACCACTTCGGCAATGTAGCAGCCGGTGTAGGTCACCAAGCCCAGCATCATGGCGGTAAACTCCGCCGAAAGCTGGATCCCACCCCGGAAGTTAAAGCGCTCCAGTACCGGGACATCCAGCCGCACCGGCGGCTCTGGGAAGAGCACCCAGCAGGCCACCGCCAGCAGCGCCACCCCCGCAGCCACCCACAGGTTCCGCTGCCGGGATCCCAGCTCGGGTCGGCAGACTAGGAGCAGCTTGCGGATCCCCCACCCAGCCCCAATCACAATGGCCAGTGTAGGGATAAACCATCCGCTCAAATCCAACCCGGGCAGCTTCACTCCCCGCTGGTTGATAAAGACAAGCCCGCCGATGGAGAGACTGTTGCGCACCCCCGGCAGGGTGAGGATCACCCCCTGGTACCAGAAGATCACGATCAGCAGCACCGGGACATTGCGAAAGATCTCGGTGATGACGGTAGCCAATTGGCGGGCCAGCCAGTTGCTGGAGAGGCGAGCCATCCCCAGGACAAAGCCCATCGCCGTCGCCAACACAATGCTGACTGCCGACAGCCAGAGGGTGTTCACCGCTCCCACCGCCAGAGCCTTCAGGTAGCTCTCGGAAGGGTCGTAGGGGATCAGCCCCTCGGTGATCCCAAAGTTGGCAGAGTTGCCCAGAAAGCGAAAGCCCAAACTGATGCCCAGGCGGCGCAGGCTGGCGAGGAGATTTTGGGCGAGGATCCCGAACACCAGCAGCACGGCCACGACAAAGGCCACCTGCAGCAAGAGCTTCAGGATACGCTCATCCCGCCACCAGGGGGGGCGAAGGTGGGACTGGTCGGACAGAGAAGTCATGCGGGGCAAGCAAAAATTCAGAGCACAGCAGAGAATAGGGGATCCCTGGCCGGTACTGACCAACCGGGATCCCTAGGCCCGGATTCCGAATCAGCCGATCAGCGGAAAGGCGGCGCGTACTGGATCCCACCTTTGGTGTAGGGCTGGTTCAAGCCCCGCGGCACGCCCAAGGGGGTCAGGTGGCGGTTGAAGATCTCGCCGTAGTTGCCCACCGCCTTGATGACATTGACCACCCAATCCGGCTTCAGGCCCAGCAGCTCTCCCAGGTTGCCTTCCTGGCCCAAGAAGCGGCGAATGTCGGGATCCTCGGACTTGAGGAACTCGTCCACATTGGCGCTGGTGATCCCCTTTTCTTCTGCATAGAAGAGGGCGTAGACCGTCCAGTTCATAATGTCGGAGAAACTCTCATCTCCGTGGGGAACCAGCGGCCCCAAGGGCTCTTTGGAAATGATCTCCGGCAAGATCACGTGGTCATCAGGAGAAGCCAAGCTGGCCCGGCGGGAGATGAGGGCGCTTTGGTCGCTGGTGATGGCATCGCAACGGCCCTCTTCGTAGGCGTTGAAAGAGGAATCATCGCCGTCGAAAGTTACTGGCGTAAAGGCAATGCCACGGGCGCGGAAGGTATCCGCCAAGTTCAGCTCGGTGGTGGTGCCGGCAATCACACAGATGGTGGCCCCGTTCAGGTCTTCCAGCTTTTCCACCCCCAGCGACTTCCGCACCATAAATCCTTGGCCGTCGTAGTAGGTGGTGGGGCCGAAGGTCACCGCCCACTCGCGATCCCGAGTGAGGGTCCAGGTGGTGTTGCGGCTAATCATATCGACCTCGCCCGACTGAATCGCAGACTGGCGATTGGCCGCCGTCAGGTAGACGTATCGAACCTTGTCCGGATCTCCAAAGAGAGCGGCAGCTACTGCCCGGCAGATGTCGATATCAAAACCCACATACTTGCCTTGGTCATCCAGGTTGCCGAATCCGGGCAGTTGGTTGTTTACCCCACAGATCAACTCGCCCCGAGCCTTGATGCGGTCGGTGAGCGGCCCCAGCTGCGCCCAAGCGGGAAGGGACTGCAGGCCCATAGACAACGCCAGTGCCCCGGCCAAGGGAGCCAATCCGTTCAAATGCTTTATCCAGTTCATAAAATTACCCCATGTCAATCCTCAAGATCTTCGTCGTCAACAGTCGTTCATACACGGCACTTCAACCGAGATACCGTGCCATTGGGTTACACTCCTGCCACACCCCACACCCCATAGAATGGTTTGCCATAGGCGCCTACGATTTTCTCAAAGCCTTACATGTCAGGGCGTATGGAAATGTTGCAGAGGCTACGGTTGTGGCTCGGCCAGTTCTGCCATGGTACCCATGCCTGCTTTGGTGAAACTTAGGGAGTCACCCACCCATGCAAGGATCCCCGCACATAAGGTCTTCACTCTCTCCGCAAAGTGCAGCCAGCGCTGACATTATCCAATGCGAAGATGTTCACAAATGGTACGGCGATTTCCACGTCCTCAAGGGCATTACCACCCGCATCCGCCGCGGAGAGGTGGTGGTGGTCTGTGGGCCTTCAGGTTCGGGCAAGTCAACGTTTATTCGCACGTTGAACCGCTTAGAAGAACACCAGAGAGGGCGCATTGTGGTAGATGGCATTGAGCTAACCAGCGACCTGCGCAACATCGATGCCATTCGCCGCGAGGTGGGCATGGTTTTTCAACAGTTCAACCTGTTTCCCCATCTCACGGTTTTGCAAAATGTAACCCTTGGCCCAATCCACGTGAAAAAGATGAAAAAAAGTGAGGCGATAGAGCGGGCTATGGAACTGCTAAGCCGCGTGGGGATCGCCGAGCAAGCAGAAAAATACCCGGGGCAACTTTCGGGGGGGCAGCAGCAGCGGGTGGCGATTGCCCGCGCCTTGGCCATGAATCCGGCGGTGATGCTCTTCGATGAGCCCACCTCGGCCTTGGATCCAGAGATGATCAAGGAGGTGCTGGACGTGATGCGGGAGTTGGCCCGCTCGGGGATGACCATGGTGTGTGTAACCCACGAGATGGGCTTTGCCCGCGAGGTGGCGGATCGGATTATCTTCTTCGACCGCGGCAAGATCGTGGAGGAAAACACCCCCCAAGAGTTTTTCAGCAATCCGAAAGAAGAGCGCTCCCGCCTGTTTTTATCCCAGATCCTTTCCCACTAGCGAGTCCTTCAGAAGGGGGTGAGGCGTGCCAGAAAAGCCCCCTCCGGCTCTTGATAGACAATCTGCCCCTGCCAGCCGTTGGCGTGGGCACACTGCAGCAGGGTTTCCGGATCTACAAATAGCCAGGGAAAGGGATCCCCCCGCTGGCCGTTGTACTCGGCTACAAAGTTCACTACCTTGGCTTTTGCCTCGCTCCCTTCCTGCCAATCTTCTGAGCCACCTGCTTCGAGGTGGGCAGGAGCGGCCAGCTTGCCAGAGGGATCTTCCAAGTTTTCTAAACGCCCTCCCTCTTCTGCCGGCAGATTCCGCAGATCTGCGAGGTCGCTGGCATCGCTCAAATCGGTGGAATCCAGGAGCAACTGGCCAGTGGGCTGAACCCAGTGGCGAGCCAGGCGCAAAAAACGCTCCAAGCCCGACAGGGATCCCGCCAAGCCGACGCCGTTCATCAGCAGGAGTAGGGTATCGAAGGGCTCTCCTGGCCCCGCCCAGTGGAAAAGATCGGCGGCAATGCGGCAGCGCACCCCCCGCTCTGCCATAATCTGCAAAGCCACAGGGGAGCGATCCAAAGCGGCCACGGCCAATCCTTCTTCCTGCAGCAGCAGGCTGTGGCGGCCCGTACCGGCGCCGATGTCTAGCACCCGACCGCGGCAGAGTTCCAAGGCCAAGGCTTCCACCTCCGGCAGCTCCTGGGTGAAGAACACCTCTGGGGAGACCACCTGGGGCTCTTCCGCCAACGGGATCCCCTCCAGGCTGTAGGCATGTAAGAGAAGGGATCCCTTGGCCTGTCCCCGATGCCAGTCCCACAGCGCTTGCTCTAAGGGATCCTGAAGTGGGTAATTCTCGACAGCCTTTATCATGGAAGGGGAAAGCTAAACCATTGACCCGATGGCCATCGTCGCCTTTCTTTACGGTGCCGCTATCGTCCTTTTGCTGATTGCAGCAGTGGTTTGGGCAACATCTCGGCAGTTCAATGTGGAGACCGAGACGCAGATCGGCACCTCGCCAGAAGAGCCCTCCGAGACCTCATCCGTTCCCATTTCCATTGTGGAGCAGCTAGAGCGCCAATACCGCAACAGCCCTTCCTACCGTCCCCACCCTTAAGTTATTCTTCGAGAAGCCTCTGAAAATCCTTGAAAAGACGGGTTTTTGAGGATCCCTGAGGGCGCGAGCAGTGTCTTTGCTGGCCGAAGGTCGGCGTTTTCTTCCCTGAATCATGGTTGTCAAGTCTCCGCCACCCATTGTCTACATCGTCCTGGGTCTATTGCTCCTCTGGGGCGGTCATCGTGCTTGGCGGGCGGGCTATGTTCGCTGGCCGGAAGGCATTTCTCTACCGCCAGTATCGCTGCCAGGGTTGGGGGGTGGAGCACAAGATCTGCTCCTGACCAGCGGCGAGCGCACCTTGTTTGCCGATAGCAGTCCCGCTGCCGTTGCCGCTGCAGAGCTGTTGCGCCAAGGTAACCTCAGCGCAGCCATCCCGGTGTTGGAGATGGGGCTGCAAAGCAACCGCAACGACCCGGAAGCTCGCATTTTCTTGAACAATGCCCGTGCCCAGCAGCAGGGCAGTCCCTTGAGCCTGGCGGTGGTGGTGCCCATCTCCAGCAACCCCAACCGCGCCAAAGAGACCCTGCGCGGGGTGGCGCAAGCTCAGGAGGAGCTTTTCCAACAGGGGGGAATCGGAGGACGGCTGCTGCGGGTAGTGATTGCCGACGATGGCGACAACCCTGAGCGAGCAACGGCGGTGGCCAAGGCTCTGGTGAGCCAGCCCGAGATCTTGGGCGTGATCGGCCATAACACCAGCGACGCCACCCTGGCTGCAGCCGAGGTTTATCAGCCTGCCGGCTTGGCCATGATCTCCTCCACCTCCACCAGCACTCGCATCAGCATGCTGGGGGATGCCATTTTTCGCACCGTGCCCTCGGATCAAGTGGCCGGCACACAACTGGCCCGTTATGCTCTCAACACGTTGCGGCTGCAAAGGGTGGCCATCTTCTACAACCCCAACAGCGCCTACAGCTCCAGCTTGCGCGATGCCTTTGCCTCCACCCTGACCAGCGAAGGGGGCATCGTGCTGGCGGAGTTCGACTTATCGGCGTCGGACTTCAACCCCCAGGCCAGCCTGCAAAGGGCCGTCAGCCAAGGAGCCCAGGTAGCTTTTTTAGCTCCCACGGCTTCCGTAGCCGAAAAAGCGCTGGCCGTAGCCCGCGAGAACGCTGTAGCTGGTAAGCCCCTTGCTCTTCTGGGCGGCGATGTGCTCTTCAGCCTCACCACATTGCAAGAAGGGGGAGCAGCGGTAGAGGGCTTGGTGGTGGCGGTACCCTGGCATCCCCAGGTGCCGCGCAACCGCGAGTTTGCCCAGAAGGCAGCCCAGCTCTGGGGAGGGCAGGTGAGCTGGCGCACCGCTCTGGCTTATGATGCCACCCGGGTTTTCTTGCAAGCTTTCAGCCAAGGAGCCACCAGCCGCAGCGCTGTTCTCGCCGCCCTGGGCGACCCGAACTTCCGCTTGCCGGACGGCGCTTCCGGAGAAGTGCGCTTCTTGCCCTCCGGCGACCGCAATGCTCCCCATGTGCTGGTGCGGGTTGAGCCCGGCAACCGCTCCGGTACCGGCTACGATTTTGTGCCTCTCCCCTAGGGATCCCGGCAGACGCTACAGTGGGGGATGCTCTCAATCTCCTCAGAATCGAATCGAATGGATCCCATGCCCAGCCGGATCACAGCCTGTTTCCAGGCGCTGCGCAGCCGCGGTGAAGCAGCCCTCATCCCCTACCTCACCGCCGGGGATCCCAACTTGGAAACCACCTTTGAGGCTTTGCAGGTTCTGGATCAGAGCGGCGCCGATCTTATCGAGCTGGGGGTACCCTACTCGGATCCCTTGGCGGATGGGCCGGTGATCCAAGCAGCAGCCACCCGCGCCCTCAGTCGGGGAGTCACTTTGGGCGCCATTCTACAAGGCTTGCGCTGTCTCTCGCTGCAGGCCCCCCTGATCCTGTTCACCTACTACAACCCCATCCACCAGCTCGGCATCCCCAACTTTCTGCATCAACTGCGGCAGGCCGGCTGTGCCGGCTTGGTCGTCCCCGATCTGCCTCTGGAAGAGGCGGGATCCCTGCGACAAGCAGCCCAGGCCGAAGAGATCGACCTCATCCTGCTGGTGGCCCCCACCAGCCCCCCGGAGCGCATGCGCCGCATTGCCCAGCAGTCCAGTGGCTTTGTCTACTTGGTGAGCACCACCGGCGTTACCGGCGAACGGGCCACCCTGGAAAAGCGGATCCCGGCTTTGCTGCAGCAACTGCGCCAACAAACCCCCCTGCCGATTGGGGTGGGCTTCGGCATCTCCACTCCAGACCAGGCCCGCCAGATCGCCCTCTGGGGGGCAGATGCAGCGATTGTGGGCAGCGCATTTGTGCAACGGCTGGCGAAAGCCCCCACGCCTGAAGAAGGACTGCAACAAATAGCTCACTTTTGTCGAGCCCTCAAAGCGGCCCTGCAAGAGGTGACCACTCCAGAGTGTTAACTTCTGTTCAGGAAGGTGCCCACTCAGACTGCTTCCATCTCAAAACAAATGTTTACATTTTGTGAGCCAGCCCGCAGACCCATTTCCCCCCTGCTGCGCCCCATAGTCCAGGGATCCCAGGCTAAGCAGACATTTTGGTATCGATGGGTTTGTAAATCTTCACAAAACACTCATCCATCCCGCGATATAAAATTAGGCTGGATGCTCGGCTGTCTGAAAGTCGCAGAGGTTCTTGACCTATCTAAAAATTTAGGGGTTCGGTGGGGGGTCTGCTGCCACGGAATCCTTGATTTTTGGGGGTCAAAGAGGATCCCGCAAAAAAGCTTGGGATTCGGCTTTTGGGAGGTTCAGCCAGTCGCTCACCACTTTTTGGAAAGACCAGAAGGAGATCCATCATGCAAGATGCTTTTACCCGGGTGATCGCTCAGGCAGATGCACGCGGTGCCTTTTTAAGTGACCAAGACTTTGACCGTCTGGCGGCTTTGGTGGCAGAGGGCAACAAGCGCCTAGATGCTGTCAACCGCATGACCAGCAATGCCGCCCAAATCGTAACCAATGCAGCTCGCTCTTTGTTTGCTCAAGAGCCAGATCTGATCGCTCCCGGCGGCAATGCCTACACCAACCGCCGCATGGCTGCCTGCCTACGGGACATGGAGATCATCCTGCGCTACATCACCTATGCCACCTTGGCCGGGGATAGCTCTGTGCTGGAAGATCGCTGCCTAAACGGCCTGCGGGAAACCTACATTGCTCTGGGGGTGCCCACCACTTCTGTGGCCAATGCCATTGCTGCTATGAAGAAGGAAGCGCTGGCCAAGATCATGGATCCGAAGGGCATCACTCCTGGGGACTGCTCGGCGCTGCAAAGCGAAGTGGCCAGCTACTTCGATAAGGCGGCTGCCGCCATCGTTTGAGCTTTGGGTCGAAGCCAGCTTGGTCGTTCCTTTCAGAATCGAGATCCGTTAGATCCCTCATTTCTGATAGGCAGGTGGAAATCCAGTCCGCCTTTCCTACAGAACGTCCATTAACAACACAATCGATGAATTTAGGAGCTGCAAGGTGAAAACTGTCATCACTGAAGCGATTGCTTCCGCTGACAATCAAGGGCGTTTTCTGAATGCCAGCGAACTGCAGGCCGTGAATGGTCGTTACCAGCGTGCTGCTGCTTCTCTGGAAGCGGCCCGTGTCCTAACCAACAACCAGCAAACTCTGGTGCGGGAAGCGGTGCAGGAAGTGTTCAAGAGGTTCCCTTACCTGACTCAGCCGGGTGAAATGGGCCACGGCGATGTGTTTCAAGCCAAGTGTGCCCGCGACATCGGCTACTACCTCCGCTTCATTACCTATTCTCTGGTTGCAGGTGGCACCGGCCCCCTCGATGAATACCTGGTGGCCGGACTGCGGGAAGTGAACCGCTCCTTTAACCTCTCTCCCAGCTGGTACATCGTGGCTCTGCAGTACATGAAGAGCCGCGCTCTGGGCATGCTGAGCGGTCAAGCGGCCAACGAAGCTGCCATCTACTTCGATTACGCCATCAACGCCCTCAGCTAGGGGATCCCAGGGCAGAGATCCCCGCTTGGTGGGAGGGGACGATCTCTTTCTTCGTCTTCCAAGTGTGTATCTCTCCAGAGCAGGCGGCGGCTCCAGAGAGGTCTATTCCACCTGTTTCTAGGTTGGCTTAGCGCCTCGGCTCCCTTTGAGCCAGTTGGGTTAGTCGCCTGCTCTCTAGTCTGGGGGAGTTAACCTCTGGGTTCTAGACATTGCCTGGTGGCAACGCGGCTGGCCCGCGAAAGTAGCCGGTACAGCTTGTCCGGCGCTTGGTTGCCCCTGACAGTCCTCTAAACGAAATCTGATAATAATTGGGGAAAGCGATGTTCGGTCAAAGCACCACCAGCCCTGAAGCCCTGACAGAAGCCGGCAGCCGGGTTTACCGAGTTGAGTACACCGGTCTGCTCAACCCGCCCGATGCTCTGGCCACCTCTGCCAAAGTTCGCCGCAGCACCCTGAGCACCACCGTTCCCTACAGTCGGTTGTCTGCCGAGATACAGCGCATTCTGCGGATGGGTGGCAAAATCGTGCAGGTCACTGCCTTGTCGGGAGCCAATGCCTCTCCCGCTCAGGGCAACGGCGCTGCTGAGTGAGGGAGGCCCGACGGCCGACTGAAGTTACCGGCAAGGTTGCCCAGGTGTCATGAACAGCTCTGCAACGGTTCGTATGGCATCCAACACGGCGGTGCTGCCGCAGCAGCTCACTTGGGAGCAGGCGATAGCCCGGCTGCAGGGGGATGACTTGCAAGATCGGTACTATGCTGCCTGGTACCTGGGCACAGTTCGGGATCCAAGGGGGGTAGAGCCGCTGCTTTTGGCGTTGCAGGATGAGCGGGATCGCACCGCCTTGGGGGGCTATCCTCTGCGCCGCAATGCTGCCAAGGCCCTGGGGCAAATCGGGGATGCGCGGGCCGTGCCCGGTTTGATCGAGGCGCTCACTTGTACCGACTTTCATGTGCGGGAAGAGGCTGCCTATGCCTTGGCTCAATTGGGGGACAAGCGAGCGGTGGATCCCTTGCTGGCACTGTTGCAGTCCCGCGAGCAGGAGCAGCCCTGGGAAGCCCTTATCGAGGCCTTGGGTCAGCTTCAGGCCACCGAGGCTGAGGCAGCGATCCGGCCCTTTTTGAACCATCCCTCTGAGCGGGTGCGTTCGGCAGCGGCTTGGGTGCTCTATCGCTTTACGCAAGCCGAGGAGCTGACCCAAATCCTGGTGGCGCTACTGGCCCACTCCAACTCCAGCCTACGACAGGCCGCTTTGTTCGACCTGGCCGAATCGGGATGGGTGGCGGGGGCGCCGCTGCTGGCCACAGCCGACGTGGCTCTCAACCTGCGCATCAATGCTCTGAAGCGGCTGTTCGATGTGGCGCTTCAGTTGGGGTGGGTGCCGCTGGCTCAGGTGACGGCGGTGATCCTGCCGCAACTGGAGAAGCTCTTCTAGGATCCTGGGGCGCTCAGTGCCTTTGATCAGCGGTTTCAAGTGTACCTTTGACTATTCGTTGCCTATGTCCTCCGCCTCGGCTGCTCAAGCGTTTCCCATTGCTGTGGCTCAACTGGCAGCAGAATTGGAGCAGGCCACGTCGCCTGAGGAATTGTTGCGGGTGGTGAGGGCGCTGGGCGCTTTGGGCCAAGTGGAAGGGATCCCCATCTTAATTCGCGCCTTTGGGTTTAATCGCCCTGCAGTTGGGGAGGCTGCTCTGGAGGAGGTGCTGCGCTTTGGGGAAGCCGCGGTGCAGCCCTTGCTGAGCCATATTGACGGTTTTGACTATGGGGCGCGGGCCTATTCGGTGCGGGCTTTGGCTCGCATTGGCCATGGGGATGCCTACCCCTTTTTGGCAGAAGCCATTGTGGCGGACTTTGCCCCCAGTGTACGGCGGGCGGCGACCCGCGGGCTGGGACGGGTGGCTGCCAAGCGGCCCTTGCCCGATCAAGAGCGAGCCTTGCACCTATTGCGGCAATGTCTTGCCGATGCCGATTGGGGAGTCCGCTATGCCGCCGTCGGATCCCTGACGGACTTGGCTCGCCAGGGTGAACAATCTCTGCGCCCCTCAGTCGAGGCTGCGCTCCAGATGGCCTTGGAAGATGCGGATCCTCTGATCCCTCTCCGCGCCCAGATGAGCTGGCAGGAGTTGGCTGCCGAGCCTTAGCTTCTCTGCCCCACTGTGTTTTTCTTAAGTTTTTCTCGTTTTTTTAGGAGCACCATCTATGTCCCTTCCGTTGCTTGCCGATCGCCCCACCACCCAAAATGAACGGGTGCCTCGCTACTTTGTGCCCAGCGACGAAACCCCGCCGGTCTACCGTCCTGACGACCCGACAGGAATTGACAACATCATTCGCGCCGCCTATCGCCAGATCTTCAGCGAGCATCTGATGCTGGAGAGTTATCGGCAAAAAGCTCTGGAGTCCCAATTGCGCAACGGGGCAATCTCGGTCAAAGAGTTTGTGCGCGGCCTGGGCAAGTCGGAGGTGTACCGGGATCTGGTCATGGTTCCCAACGACAACTACCGCTTCATCGAGGTCACCTTCCAGCGCTTTTTGGGTCGGCCCACCTACAGCCAACAGGAGCGCATCAAGTACTCCATCATCGTTGCCACCAAGGGGCTAGATGGCTTCATCGACGCTGTGGTGGATAGCGAAGAGTACAATGCCGCCTTTGGGGACGATGTGGTGCCTTACCAACGCCGTCGCCTGTCGGAAAAGCCCGCCAACCTGGTAACCCCCCGCTATGGAGCTCGTTGGCGCGATGTCTCCGGCGTGAAGCGCTCGACGCGGGAAGTGGTGCGCACCTATCGTCTCACCCGTCCTCCCAAACCCGGGGATCCAGAAAACTTCCTCAACATGGCCCGCATGCTCAATCCCAAGCCGGCTGCACGGCAAAACATCAGCGTCTTCGATCTGAAGATCCCTGACATGACCACCAACCGCCGCTAGGACTGGACGAACTCCCCAATCCGCCGGGCCGATCGATCCGCTGCTGTTCGGGTGGGTCGGCTCGCCGCTGTGTTTGAGCAGGATTCGTTATAATCTGGGTGATGCTTCTTAACACTTGGGTCGCATGAAGAATCCGGTTGTGCGGGCTTTTTTTGTCGGCAAGGCTGTGGCGGATGTCCTACGGGAGCGTTTGGAAAGCGCCCTCACCGATATTGCCGGGGAAGTGGGCAAGGTGTGGGCTGAGCTGCAGGAGGGCTGGCAAACCTTTGCCCAGGATGTCATGACCCGGGCTGAGGCAGAAGCATCCATGGCCGCCCAGGAAAGGGTGCCGCTGCCTTTCCAGACAGAAGATTTGCAGGCAACTCTGGACGACTTGCGGGCGGAAGTGGCGCAGCTGCGCTCCGAGTTGCAGAAGTACCGGAGTCGAAACGCTTGAACGCGAGCCTTTTGGGATCCCGGACTTCTTTGGGATCACAACCCGTCAAGCCCTATACCGCCTACCGCTGGGCCCGGGAGAACTATACTCGCCAGGGCCGCATGCTGGACATTTGGCGATTTGTGCTCACCTGGCTGTTTTACCTTTGGCTGGATCAGCAGGCTTGGAGCTATGGGGGACAACCCACGCCCGAGCGAAAGGCCAAGCGCCGCCGGGCCAGAGCCATTTGGATCCGCGAAACGCTGCTTAACTTAGGCCCTACTTTTATTAAAGTGGGGCAGTTTTTCTCCACCCGCGCCGATCTCTTCCCCTCGGAATATGTCGAGGAGCTCTCCAAGCTGCAGGATCGGGTGCCTGCTTTCAGCTACGAACAGGTGGCGGCAATTGTGCAGCAGGAGCTGGGCAGGCCGATCACCCAAATCTACAGCTACTTTGATCCCACCCCTTTGGCCGCTGCCAGCTTGGGGCAGGTGCATCGCGCCAAGCTCAAAACCGGGGAAGAGGTGGTGGTGAAGGTGCAGCGTCCGGGGCTGACCCGGCTGTTCACCATCGATTTGGAGATCTGCCGTGGGATTGCCGAGTTCTTTCAGTATCGCACCTCTTGGGGCGGGCCGGGCCGCGACTGGATCGGCATCTACGAAGAGTGTCGGCGCACCCTCTGGGAAGAGGTGGATTACCTCAATGAGGGCCGCAATGCCGATACCTTCCGTCGCAACTTTCGGGATATGCCGCAAATTGCTGTTCCCAAAGTGTATTGGCGTTACACCTCTCCTCGCCTGTTGACGTTGGAATACCTGCCGGGGATCAAAATCAGCGATTACGAAGCCCTGAGCGCGGCGGGGTTGGATCGCAAGGTTTTGGCTCGTCTGGGGGCAGAGGCTTATCTGCGGCAACTGCTCAAGGATGGTTTTTTTCACGCCGATCCCCACCCCGGCAACATTGCCGTGAAGCCCGATGGCACGCTGATCTTCTACGACTTCGGCATGATGGGCCGCCTGCCCTCCGATGTGAAAGAAAAGCTGATGGGCACGCTGGCAGGTGTGGTCTCCAAAAATGCCGATCAGGTGGTGGCCTCGCTGGTGGAACTGGGGGTGCTGGTGCCCACCGCCGATCTGGCTCCCGTGCGCCGCTCGGTGCAGTACATGCTGGATCACTTTATGGACAAACCCTTTTCCGGCAACTCAGGAGAAATCTCGGTGGCGGCCATCAGCGAAGACCTCTACGAGCTGGCCTACGATCAGCCGTTTCGTTTTCCGGCTACCTTCACCTTTGTGATGCGGGCCCTGACCACGCTGGAGGGATTGGGGAAGGGGCTGGATCCGGAGTTCGACTTTATGGAGGTGGCCAAACCCTTTGCGGAAGAGCTGATGAGTTTAAACGGAAGCAAGACTGAGACCCTCTTGGCCCAGGTTGGCCGTCAAGCGGCTGAGTTCACCAGCAGCAGCCTCAGCTTGCCGCGCCGGATCGAATTGACCTTGAGCAAGTTGGAACAAGGGGAGCTACGCCTGCGGGTGCGATCCAGCGAGGCAGAGCGCTTGTTGCGCAAGCTGAACAACACCGGGCTGGGAGTCATTTACGGGGTGTTGTTTGCGGCCTTTTTTTTGAGCGCAACTCAGCTCTTTTTGGCCGGACATGCTACCTTAACGATTATCACTTTGGTTTTGGCTGCCCTCGCTGCTCTTGCTTTAATCAGAGTACTCTTAAGGTTGAATCGGTCAGAGCGATTGATGTGATGCGACGATATGCCTGCGCTACGGATCCCGGCAAGATCCGCAGCAGCAATCAGGATGCCTACTACTGCGATCCGGAGGGGCGCTATTTTATTGTTGCCGATGGTATGGGAGGACATGCTGCCGGGGCTACAGCCAGCCTGTTGGCTGTCGAGACCATCCGAGAATATCTGGATCGAGGCTGGAAAAACGTGCCGGCACCCCGGTTGCTCAGCGAAGCCGTAGAAGCAGCCAACAGTGCCATCCTCAAGGATCAGCGGGAAAATCCAGAGCGGGCAGACATGGGCACTACGGTGGTGGTGGCCATGGTGGATCCCAAGGGCAACTGCTGGAGCGCTCACATCGGTGATTCTCGCCTCTATCGCCTACGGGGATCCGAGATGCAGCAAATGACCGAGGATCACACCTTAGTGGCTCGCTCCATTCGACTGGGGGAGCTGACCTATGAGCAGGCCCGGATTCACCCTTGGCGACATATTCTCGAGCGCTGCCTGGGCCGACCCGATGCGGGTCCACCTTCTGTGCAGCCGATTACAGTTTACCCAGGGGATCGCCTGTTGTTGTGTAGCGACGGCCTGACGGAGGAGTTAGACGACGAAGTGATCATCGAGTACTGCCTGCAGGTGGAAGATTTGGAGCAGCTTCCTCTAAAACTCATCGAAGCGGCCAAAGAGCGGGGCGGGCGAGACAACATCACAGTAGTGATTGCCGAATACGCCTAGTTTGCCCCCGGCTAAAGACGGTATTGGCGGTACACTTCGCTGGCAGCCCGGTGCAGCAGGGAGTGGCGATACACAAGGCGGTTGAGGTCTTTGCCGTAGCCGCCGCCGATGACGCAGGCGACAGGATAGCCCTGCTTTAGACAAGTGTTCAGCACCTGCATGTCTCGCCGAAACAGCCCCTGGTCGCTGAGGGCCAGCTTGCCCAGGAGATCTTCCTCGTGGGGATCCACACCGGCATCGTAGAGCACCAGGTCAGGGCGCACCTGAGCCAACAGATCGGGCAAGTGGTCGGCCAAGGTCTGGAGATAGGCTTCATCTTCCATGCCTACTGGCAGGGGCACGTCCAGGTCGCTCTGCTGCTTGGTGGCGGGGAAGTTGGCCTCGCAGTGCATGGAAAAGGTGAACACCCGCGGCTCGGAGCGAAAGATCCAAGCAGTGCCATCTCCTTGATGGACATCCAGATCCACGATCAAGAGCCTTTGCACTAGCCCTTGCTGCAGCAAGACTTGGGCGGCAATGGCCAGGTCGTTGAAGATACAAAAGCCGGAGCCGTAGGCGGGGAAGGCATGGTGGGTGCCGCCGGCGGTGTTGCAGGCCAGGCCGTGGCGCAGGGCCAATTGGGCGGTCAAGACGGTACCCCCCACCGCTCGACAGGTGCGCTGCACCAGCTCCGGGCTCCAGGGCAGGCCGATGCGCCGCTGCAATTTGGCTTCCAGGGATCCCTCACAGTAGGCCCTGACGTACTCAGGGGTATGTACCGACTCAATCCAGGCGAGAGGGGGCAGCTCGGGGTGGTGCACTTGCTGGGGGCGGATCACCCCTTCCCGCAGCAGCAGCTCTTGCAAGAGGCGAAATTTCGGCATGGGAAAGCGATGGCCCGGCGGCAGGGGGGCACTGTAGTCGGGGTGGTAAACAATTGGCAAAGACATCAAGGGCAACTGGATTGACGGCGGCGAGCATGGCCTATGACGGCTCCAGTGCTTATGGTAGAGGTAGCCCGCTCCTGCCGGATCCCTTCGCGAGGCTTGCAAACCTGTTCTCTGTACCGCCGCGATTCCCTATGTTTACTGCGTCGGATCCCTTTTTGGGTCGCCTCTTGGCTCAGCGTTATCGACTCGTACATCTGCTGGGACAGGGAGGCATGGGGCGAGTCTATTTGGCTCAAGATTTGCTCTTTGGTGGGGTGGAAGTGGCCGTCAAGCTGCTCTCCCAGCCGGCAATGGATCAGCGCACCCGCCTGCGCTTTGAACGGGAAGCGAAAGCCTGCGCGGCTTTGGGCCAAAAAAGCCTGCACATTGTCAAAGTCAATGACTATGGCCTTACCCCCGATGAGGTGCCTTTCTATGTGATGGAATACCTGAACGGCCAAACCCTCAAGGATATTCTGGCCGCAGGGGCTTTGCCTTTGGAGCGCTTCTTCCGGCTGGCCCGTCAAATTGGCTTGGGGTTGAAAGCAGCCCACGAGGGGATCCTCATGGAAGGGCAACGGGTGCAGGTGATCCACCGCGATTTGAAGCCGGCCAACGTGATTGTAGTGCCTGATAGCAGTTTTGGGGAACTGGCGAAGCTGGTGGATTTCGGCATTGCCAAGCTGCTCAACAGCCATGAATCTTTGAGCTTTACCCATGCCTACCTGGGAACGCTGGCCTATTCTTCCCCGGAACAGCTGGAAGGGTTGCCGCTGGACGCCCGTTCCGATATCTACAGCTTCGGGATCATGCTGTACCAGATGGTGTCTGGCCAGATGCCCCTCAAGCCCACCACCGAATCTTTCCCGGGCTGGTACCAGGCCCACCACAAGCACCGGCCCATCCCTCTAGAAGACTGGGGACTGAAGTTTCCGCTGCCCGCCGGTTTGTCTGACTTGATCCTCGGTTGCCTGGCCAAAGATCCTGCCGCCCGCCCGCAGTCGGTGGCCAATGTGTTGGCGGAGCTGGAGCACATTCAAGCCAGAGCACAGGGATCTATTGCCCCTCAGGTCCCAGTCGCCTCGTCGGAAGAGGCTGCCTCTGGCCCACTTTCTGGAGGTCTCCCTGCCGCTGCGCCGTCCTTGGTTACAGCCGGTACTCTGCGGCTCAGGCCCTTGACGGCGGCCACGGAGGTCGAGAACGGGGGATCCCTGCTTTGGGTGCGCTTGATTCCCTTTCTGATGGGCGGGCTGCTGGGCTGGGTTTTGGTGAGTTGGCAATGGGGACAGTTGCTGCAGCGCCCCTCGGCCCCCCGTGTTTCCGGGCCAGGATCTCGTCCGGCAGTGGAAGATCCCATTGCCCCAGAGAATGCCCATCCCCTGTCTGAGGAGAGTGGTTCGAGCGAGGAGCCGCCGCTGGAGGGGATCCCTGAGTTCCTTGTTTTGGCTTCAGAGCAGAGCAAACGGCGGGACCCGGCACCGGAGCTGGAACCCTACACCCGGAGCGGGCCAGTGTTTCGCGCCTTTCCCCTGGAGACTTCCCGCGAGACGGTACGAGCCAGCCTGGGATCCCCCAACCAGCAGGGGCAGGGCGCTTGGCCCAATACTGTGTACGACCTGTACCGCTTTGGCGGGGTGGACTTGGGCCTCACCTACGACGAATCCAGTCTGGCCCTGCGGCAAACCGAAGCCACCGTCACCGATGGCGTACCCACCCCGCAAGTGGAAGGCCTCTTGGAGGATATGCTGCAAGCCCCCTTGCCTGCTCAACTGCAGCGAGAACTGCAGGCTGTGCGCGAGGGACGTTCCGGGCGAGTGCAATTCCGCGTTGGCCCCTGGGCCGGCAGGATCGAACGCAACGCCCAAGGCCATCTTTACATGGCCCTCTGGGATCCCACGCTGCCCAGCGGTGCTCCACCACCTTCCCCCTCCTTTCCTACCCTACCCCCGGCTGCCCCTGTTGCCCGGCCTCCCAAGGCCCGTAACCTCAATTCAGCAGCAGGCGGCCCTCGTCCCGGCCAGACCATGCAGGAGCTGCTGCGCCGTGCGCGCGAATTGCGGGGGGACTGAGCCATGTCTGCTTCTGAAGACAAAAAGCCGCTGTTGGGCACCGTCGCTCGCTTCTTCAAAACCCTGGCCAGGCCCTTCCCTATCGGGCCTACAGCTCTCCTCAAACCCCCCGAACCTCCTCCCCCCAAGCGCCCGGTGCGCCTGCGGATTACCTGCCCGGGAGAGCCCCCCCAGGTGGTTGCCCTGAAGGGATCCGACATTCTCGGTCGCAGCCAGACGGTGGCCACCATTCGCATCCCTGCCCCCGCGGTGAGCCATCTCCACGCCCACATCCGTCCCCGCCCGGATTGGCGCCTGCCCGGTCTGGGTTGGCGGATCCCGTTGCCCCCTATTCTCTACTGGCTGGGGTGGAATGCCGGTCGCTACCAGCTAGAAGATCAAGACTCGACCAACGGCGTTTTCCGCCTCAAACCCTTCGGTGGTGTCGAGCGGGTGCGCCGGGTGATCTTGCGGCATGGCCAGCAACTGAGCCTTGGCCCGCCTCGGGATCCGGAGAGCGTGGCCATAGAGGTGCTGGATCCACCCCCACCACAGGTGTATGGGGTGCGTGGCTGCCTCATCCTGATGGTGGTCTTGGGGCTGGGGGCAAGGATTTGGATCGGCCATGAGTGGAGCAAGTTCTCAGTGGAGCCACCCCTCTCCGCAGATCGCAACCCCCTGATCGTCCTGGCCGGGGATCAGCAGACGGAGCTGCGCCGCCATCAGGGGGACACCTACCGGGAGCTGCCCAACCTAGAAGCTTTTGGCCCAATTCTGCCCAAGGTGGTGGTCGCCGCTGAAGATCACCGCTTTTACTCCCACTTTGGGGTGGATCTGCTGGGCATTGCCCGCGCCTTTTGGGTGAACCTGCGCTCGGGGGAAGTGCAGCAGGGGGGCAGCTCCATCAGCCAACAACTGGCCCGCACCGTGCTGCGGGACTACACCGGCTCCGGCAACACCTTCGGGCGCAAGCTGCGGGAGGCCGTCGCCGCCCTGAAGCTGGAACAGCGCTACAGCAAAGACGAAATCCTCGCTCTCTACCTCAACAATGTTTACCTGGGCAACGGCATCTACGGCTTTGAAACTGCTGCCCAGTTCTATTTCGGGATCCCAAGCCGCCAGCTCAGCCTTTCCGAAGCTGCGACCTTGGCGGCCATTTTGCCCGCGCCCAACGCCTTTAACCCCGTCGCCAACTATGATGCCGCCGTTCGAGGCCGGGATCGGGTTTTGGATCGCCTGAGCGAGCTGAAAGTCTTCCCCGAAGAGGAGATTCGGCGGGCCCGGCGCAGTCGCCTCACCCTCAACCCCAATTTGCGCTCCCAAACCTCGACAGTTGCTCCCTACTTTTACAGTGCCGTCTTCCAGGAGCTGCGGCAGCTTTTGGGCCAAGACCTCTCGGCAGAGGGCAACTTCATCATCGAAACCACGGTGCATCTGCCCTACCAGCGTTTGGCAGAGCAAGTCCTGGCCCAAACGGTGCGCGAGTCGGGATCCCGCTTGGGCTTCAGCCAAGGCGCTTTGGTCAGTCTCGACAGCCGCAACGGCGAAGTGCTGGCTTTGGTGGGAGGGATCGACTACAACGCCAGCCCCTTCAACCGGGCTACCCAAGCTCAAAGGCAGCCGGGCTCCACCTTCAAAGTGTTCACGTATGCGGCTGCCCTCACCCAGGGGATCCCTCTCTCCCAAGTGTTGTCTTGCGAGCCCCTCACCTGGGGCAACCTCACCTTTCGGGGCTGTCGCTCGGGATCGGCCCCTATGGATTTGGCCCGCGGCCTGATCCTCTCCGAAAACGTGATTGCCCTGCGGTTGGCCCAACAGGTAGGTCTAGAGCAAGTGGTGGCGACGGCCCGGCAAATGGGCATCCAATCGCCGTTGCAACCCTATCCTTCTATGGTGATTGGCACAATGGAGGTGAACTTGCTGGAGTTGACAGCAGCCTTCACTCCTTTTGCCAATCGTGGCCTTTGGTCAAGGCCCCACACCATCCGCCGCATCTTGGATAGCAGCGATTGCGCCAACCCCAACGACTTTCGCACCTGCCGTGAGATTTACCCTGGTCGGGAGGATCCCCGTTCTCAGCGACTTGTCTTACCAGAAACCGTCGCCCAACAGATGACAACCGTACTGCAAGGGGTGATCAGCTCCGGCACCGGCACTGCTGCCCGGCTCGGCATTGGAGAAGCCGGTAAAACCGGCACCACCACCGCCAACAAGGATCTGCTCTTTATCGGCTACACGCCCAACCCTCCTCTGGTGACCGGCGTTTGGTTGGGCAATGATGACTCCAGCCCAACACGAGGAAGCAGCAGCATAGCTGCTCAAACTTGGGGAAATTACACGAGGCAAGTCATTACCAATAGTTTGACGATGGTTCAATAGAGCAACTCGGAGAGCAGCCTTGGCAATTGGCAACCCCAAATCCTGACAACCCGACAGAAAACTCTCCTGCATCCCAAGTGAGAAATGCCTAATAACCAGTTTGGCCGTACCCCTCAATAAACCCACAATCTAGGTTCACCCACTTTCTCAGCGCAGATCTCGGCCAAAGGGCAACAACGACAAAATAATTAACTTCATGTGTTGTTTAGCAAAGGGGATCCCAACAATGGTGATTGCCAGAATCACAGCCCAGAAGAGATGGTTAAGCACCAACGGCCAGCCAAACAGCAATAGCCAGATGACGTTAAAGATCAGCAGCAGCGGGCTGTTGGCATCGGGATACTCCACCACTTCCTTTCCGAAGGGGGCAAGCACTGCAAACCCCAGTTTGATGCTCTGCCAGCCAAAGGGAATGCGGATGATTGTCAGCTAGAAATCGCAGGAGCCCCGCACTGTACCCGTAGGGTCAGTGCCGGGAGGAATGCGAGGTTACAATAGAACCATGACCCAAGTCTTGACCGTCTCCTGCAAGCTCAAGGTGTCCCCGTCGCAAGCCGCCAAATTGGACGCGACTTTGGAGGCTTTTGGCCAAGCCTTGAATTGGGTCAACCAGAACACGCCGGAGAAGATCGTCAACGCGGTCAAGCTGCAATCCCTTTGCTACTACGAGATTCGAGCCCGGTTTGGCTTGTCCAGTAACTTGGCTCAACAGGTGTGCAGACGGGTAGCGGGCGCTCGCAAAGTGGCTAAGCAGAAAAAGCGTCCCGTCAAGGAGTTTAAGAGCGGCTTTGTTACCTACGACGCTCGCATCTTTTCGTTCCGTCAAAAAGACTGGACGGTGTCGCTGGCCACGGTGGAAGGGAGAGAACGCTTTGAACTGGTCATTGGCAACTACCAGCGTGGGATGCTGGCTGGTTCCAACCCAAAAGCTGCCACGCTGGTCAAGCACAAAGACGGCTCCTACTACATCCAGATTTGCGTAGAGGAAAAACCACCCAAGCAACAAGATACCGACAAGGTGATCGGGGTGGACTTGGGGAGGACAGATATTGCCCATACGTCAGAGGGGGACAACTGGAATGGACAGCAGTTGAGCAGAGTCCGAGACCACTACTCCAAGCTGAGGGCGGCACTCCAACGCAAAGCCAGTAAGGGCACACGCAGTTCGCGGCGCAGATGCAGAGAACTGTTGCAACGGCTGTCTGGCAAGGAGAGGCGCTTTCAGGCGTGGGTCAATCATCGCATCTCCAAAGCTATTGTCTCCAGGGCAAAAGCTACCAACAGCGCTCTTGCTCTGGAAGACCTGACAGGGATCCGGGAAAGGGTCAATCAACAGCCACGCAGCAAAGCCGAGCGGCGTAGGACCAACAGTTGGGCGTTCTACCAACTACGTCAGTTTCTGGAGTACAAGGCGAGGGTTGCAGGGGTTTCTCTGATTCTTGTGCCGCCTGCCTACACGTCGCAGACCTGCCACCGGTGCTTACACATCCATCCCGAGCAGGGTAAGTCCTACCGCAGTGGCAAGTCGTTCAAGTGTGGGCACTGTGGATGGGAAGGGGATGCGGATTTGAATGGTGCGAATGTGATTGCGCTCTTGGGGGCTGTCGTAAACCAGCCTAGAGGTCCGGGCTTGTTTTGTTCTCTGGTAGAGCAGAGCAGGCTCAGGGCTACTGAAAGCCCGCTCCGTACCGCTTTAGCGGTCGGAGTCGGGTAGTTTACCAAACCCCCGAAGATTAGCCAGATGATGTTGCCAATCAAGCTCATGATTCAGATCCTCCACCGTTGAGACCAAATTGCAGGGTACAAGAGCAGAACTAGCCTTCCTGTTCGACATCCATACTCTAACCAGCTGTTGGCCAAGACTGGGATCCCAAAATCTGCTTCTTTCCTGTGCTCTAGCGTTCTGCGTCACCGAGGGGAGCGGGCTCCATCACCGGAGGCACTGCGGCCCTATTCACCTTGCAGGGCAGAATGCGGTTCAGAAAGCGGAGGATCCCCCAAACCCAACTGACGGTGATCACCCAAAAGATCCACAACCCGCTTGCCCACGGTTGCGGCAAGTCCAAGGCCATCCCCCCAATCATTGGGCCAAGAGCAAACCCCGCCGCCCAGCAGAGGGAGTTGACCGACAGATACACCCCCCGCAAGTGATCCGGCGCCAAATCCGCCACCAAAGCAGAGGCAGAGGGGTTGTAGCTCACCAGCGCCAAAGAGAGCACCGCCAGCGCCAAGACTGCCACCGCCGGGGCCGGAGCCCCCAATTCCGCCGCCAGACCGCTAAGCCAAACCAAAAGAAATCCCACCCCCCACATCAGGGCGGATCCCTGCAACCCTTGGATGCGCGTCCGGCGATTCAACCAACGGGCCACCGGCATCTGCAGCAGAGCGATCAAGGCCCCATGCAAGGCAAACAAAATGCCGATTTGCACCTCTGGGATCCCTACCCCATTGCGGAAGTAAAGGGGCATGCTGCTGCTGAGCTGGGCCACATAGGTGGTGAACAGGATATTCGACAGGCCAAACACCAAAAGGGAGCGATCTCTAAGGGCGGTTTTCCAACCTGCCAACACAGGCTCTGCTGCCGGACAAGTCGCCCGAGTTTCCCGGATAAAAAACCAAAGTACTGCCAGAAAGATTAGAAAAGTGACACCGTCGATTACAAACAAGAGCCGATAGGCCCCCGTCAGAGCCACCAGCGTGCTGGCCATAGCCACCCCAAGGCTGAGGCCCAGGTTATCCCCCAGACGGTTGAGAGCGTAGGCTTCGTTGCGCTGCTCACGAGTGGTTAGATCTGCTACAATCGCTTCCGCAGGCGGCCAGTACAACCCCTGCCCCAAGCCTGCAGCCATATTGGCCAGGGCAAAACTCCAGAAGTCATAGGAGAGCGCAAACCCAAACGACCCCAAGGTGGAAATAGCCAGAGAGAGGATCAAAGTGGAACGGCGCCCCCAAGCTCCATCGGCCATCGAGCCGCCCAGGATGCGGCCAAACACCCCGGCAAAAGCCATAATGCCTAGCCCCAGGCCCACTTGGGTGGCGGTCAGCCCCACCTGATTCACAAAAAAGAGACTGGCATAAAACAAGGTAAAGCCGGTTCCAGTTTGGGAAAGCAGCCGACCGATAAAGATCAGCCAAACCTGAAAACTGAGCTTCGGCCACCAAGAAGGGATCCACATGTTGAGTGCAGCAGGATGTTGAGTGCAGCAGGGGAGGGCCTACCTAGCCTACGGGATCCCGATCCTTGAGGCCAGGGCAAGGAGCCTGCTCTGACAAGTAAACTGAAAATTTGTGCAGCCAGGCTTGATGTTCGTTGCCAGAAGGCTCTTCACCCAGCGAGCCAGCAGACAGGGCAACCCATTTCCCCAACTCCAATCGCGTCAGCGGGACGGAGTCCAATATATTCGCTCAACAGCCGCGCCAACTTATAAACTCGATAATCGAGCTGCACTAAGCTACTTTTCATCTGCCCCAAAACACCCAGTCCTCTTCTGAGCCAACTTACAACCTTCAACCTTTCCCAAAACCTGCTGATCGCGTCAGCGGGACGAAGTCCTTGCAGGAAGCCAACCCCCATCTTGCTTGCTGCAGCCGAGGCGCAAGTTCCCTTTGCCCACAACAGAGCACCTGTAGCTCAGCCGCAAACCTGGACAAAGCTAGAAGAAGCTGTGCCTTACAGTTCTAGTACCAACAATTTTAACTAACGGGGGTGCGGGGGCAATAGGTCCCATGCTCTAGCCGCAGGGTGAGCACTGGGATACATGGATCCCCGCCATACCCCTGAGCGAAATCTGTAGTAAAGCCTACTTATGCTGGCGGTAACCTACAAGTACTGGGCTTATCCAGATGCCTCCCAACAAACCAGCTCACGGGCGGACGACGGGGATTGACCTGGTTTTGGAGCAATTCCTGACGACTTCAGAGGGCGCTTTTGGGAACGGCCCAAGGGCTTCAAAGCCCTGCAAGGCCAGCTGAGAAGGCTGCAACCCAGGGGGGCGAGAAAACAGCAGGGGTCTTGCCACTGGAAGAGAGCACCACTGCAGGTTGCCAGGATGCAGCAGGGCATTGCCAATGGTTGCCAAGAGTTTCATTTCCAGAGGGCCCATTGGCGTTGAGACCGAGGGCAGACCCTCTCTATCTTTTCTTTGTGGAAGATCTTTGTGGAAGACCTCAAGGCCAAGGGCTGGGCAAGGGGGATGTTGCCCAAGGATTGCGTCGAGGCTGCCTGGGGATAGATTCTCTGCCTTCTGGAGTGGGTTTGCTGGAAGGGTGGGGTGGACTTTGCCAAGGTTGACCCCAAAGGAAGCGGCCAAATCGGTTGCAAGTGCTGGGGGATGGTTAGCAACAGCTGGGCCGTCGGGGGGCCTCAGTGCCCTGAATGCCGGTACCGGGTGCATCGGGACTCAGCCTCAGCCTTGGGAACTGTGCTGGGTGGATTAGAGGTTGTTTTGCGAGCTGGCAGTGCCTAGGGGGGAGGCTGGGGAAGGGGAACCGCCTGTCCAGTTGTTCTGTCGGGGGTTGTAGACCCAGACAAGTGGCGTGGGGCAGGAATGCCCGACCGCGAGGTAAGGACTCCGTCCTGCTGACGGGAAGGGTGGCCCGCGCTCTGTCCATAGGATGAGCGCCGGGAGGATGTCACTCTTGCCGACTTTGGTGTTCGCGCCAAAACTGTTCTGCAAAAGCCACCGTCGGGTGGAGAGGGGCACGGGGTTTGCTGCGCAGGGGCATGTTGGCTTCTTCAGGGGTGCGGTTGCCCTTGCGTTGATTGCAGCGTTCGCAAGCCGTCACCACATTGTCCCAACTGTGGGATCCCCCTTTGGAGAGGGGCACGACATGATCCAAGGTCAGATTGTGGGTGCTGCCACAATACTGGCAGGTGTGGTGATCCCGCCGCAAAACCTCCCGCCGATTCACAGGGGGCACGCGCCAAGCGCGCTCTTTGCCCTTGATGGTCAGGCGAATATGTTCGGGCACCTCGATGACCTGGTTGGGGGAGCGCACCTTCCACACCGGCACATTCATCATCGAGAGCGGCTCTGCTTTGCCTGTTAGCAGCAGCACGATTGCCCGCTTGATATTGACCCGGCTGATGGGCAAATAGTTTTGGGAAAAGACAACGATCGACTGTTCCAGAAGGTGGGTAGCGGCAGTCATGGCTTAGCTCTTCCATTTGCCGCCATTCTCCTGAGGAATCTTGCGAATGGCAAGCTTTTCCCCACCGCCATCGACACCGGCAGAGCTCAGACATTCAAGAGTTTCTTACGATCGCCAGCCAGACAGATGGGCTAGTATCCGGGTGATGGTTGGATCCCGTACCGCCCATGACTTACCCGCTCCACGTCGCCCTGGTTTGGCACCAACACCAACCCCTCTACAAAAGTCCGGTGGCGGGTAAATATCGCATGCCTTGGGTGCGCCTACACGGGATCAAAGATTACCTGGACTTGGTCTTGCTGCTGGAGCGCTATCCCCGCTTGCACCAAACGATTAACCTGGTGCCCTCCCTGATTCTACAGATCGAAGAGTATGTGGCCGGCTCGGCTTTTGATCCTTACCTGGAACTGACCCTATCCCCTGTCGAAAAGCTCGGCCCCGATCAACTGCGCTTTGTGGTCGAGCGTTTTTTCGACAGCCACTACCCCACCATGATCGAGCCCTATCCCCGCTATCGGCAGCTCTACAACCAACGGGAATCTCAGGGGGTGAACTGGTGTCTGCAGTACTGGACTCCGCAGGACTTCAGCGATCTGCTGGCCTGGCACAACCTGTCTTGGTTTGATCCTCTCTTTCAGGAGGATCCTGAGATCGAGGGCTGGATCAAAATGGGATCCGGTTTTACCCTGGCGGATCGGCAGCGGATCTACGCCAAGCAACAACAGATCCTCGGCGCCATCTTGCCCCAACACGCCAAACTGCAGAGCAGCGGCCAACTGGAACTGACCACCAGCCCCTATACCCACCCCATCTTGCCCCTGTTGGTGAGCGAGCGCTCGGCGCGGGTGGCTCGGCCAGGGTTGCCTTTGCCTCGCTACCCCTTTCACTGGGAGCAGGATGTCCACACCCAACTGGAGCGGGCTAAGCAGATCTATCGGGAGCGCTTTGGCCGCGAGCCGCGGGGCCTGTGGCCTTCCGAGCAATCCGTAAGCCCTGCCATTGTGCCGATTGTGCAAAAACAGGGCTTTGAGTGGATCATCTCCGACGAAGGGGTTTTGGGGTGGAGCCTGGGTCAACCGTTTCACCGCGATGGGCAGGGCCACATTCTGGAGCCGGAGAAGCTCTACCGCCCCTACCGCCTGGAAACCGAGCGGGGGGATTTGGCGATTGTCTTTCGGGATCACCGCCTTTCGGATTTGATTGGCTTCAGCTACAGCGCCATGCCCGCCGATGCTGCCGCCAAAGATCTCATTGGCCATCTGGAGAGCATCCGCAACCGCCTGCCCCAGGAGCAGCCCTGGCTGGTTACCATCGCTCTGGATGGGGAAAACTGCTGGGAGTACTACCCCCAAGATGGCCGGCCCTTCTTGGAAAACCTCTATACCCGCCTCAGCCAGCACCCGGCGCTGCGCTTGGTGACGGTCTCCGAGTTTCTGGATCAGTTTCCTCCCACTGAGTTTTTGCCGGCAGAGCAGCTGCACAGTGGCTCCTGGATCGAGGCGGACTTCACCACCTGGATTGGGGATCCCGTCAAAAACCGCGCTTGGGAGCTTCTGGCCCAAGCCCGTCAGGTGATTCAGGATCATCCCCGCGCCAATCCCCAAGCCTGGGAGGCCCTCTGGGCCGCCGAGGGATCCGATTGGTTCTGGTGGTTTGGGGCAGGCCACTCTTCCGCCCATGATGCCGTTTTCGACCAGTTGTTTCGGGAGCACCTGCAGGCGCTCTACACTGCTTTGGGAGAGGCGGTGCCGACCGTGCTGCAATTTCCCCTGGAGGATCATGACGGCCTAGGGGATCGCCTGCCGCAGGGGTTTATCCACCCGGCCATCAACGGTCGTCCGGCAGAACGGGAGTGGAGCCAAGCCGGGCGGGTGGAGATTGGAGCGGCCCGAGGCACCATGCACCGCAACAGCATTGTTCGTCGCCTCTGGTACGGGTTCGATCACTTCAACCTCTATCTGCGGCTGGATTTTAACTCGGTGGTGCAGCGGCCCAGGCAATTGCTGGTGCTGTGGTTCTATCCCAACCGCGTCACCGTCAACAGCCCCATTCCCCTGCAGGGATTGCCGGCAGAAGCCCCTCTCAACTACCACTACCGCCACCTGTTGCGGTTGTCACTGCCGCCTCCCGGCACCGGCCAGCATCCGGCAGAGGTGCAAGCCCAGCTCTTGCAGGCAGGGGAGTACCACACCTGGCACGCCATCGGCCATCAAGTGAAGGCGGTGGTGGATGCCTGTTTGGAGGTGGCCATCCCCTGGAGCAATTTGGGCGCCCAGCCGGGTCAGGAGCTGCAATTTGTCATCCTGGCCGCGGATGGCGAGACCTTTCAGGAAGGGATCCCGCCCAAGGCCACCATTGCCCTGCGCAGACCCTGAGAGTGATGACCAGCAGAGCTTCAAGTTATGTCGCGCGATCTCTATCCCCCCATCGAGCCCTACGATCAAGGTTTTCTGGCGGTTTCCTCCCTCCACACCCTGTACTACGAGCAGTGCGGCAACCCGGCAGGCAAGCCGGTGGTGTTTTTGCACGGGGGGCCTGGAGGCGGGATCGATCCCATCTACCGGCAGTATTTCGATCCCAGCCGCTGGCGGGTGGTGCTGTTCGATCAGCGGGGCTGCGGGAAAAGTCGCCCCTATGCCGAGCTGCGGGAGAACACCACCTGGGATCTGGTGGCGGATATCGAGAAGTTGCGCCAGCATCTGGGCATTGATCGCTGGTTTGTGTTCGGGGGCAGCTGGGGCAGTGCCCTTGCCCTGGCCTATGGGCAAACCCACCCCCAATCCTGCCTGGGGTTTATCTTGCGGGGCATTTTTCTCTTGCGCCCTTTTGAGCTCCGCTGGTTTTACCAGTCGGGGGCCGGCTACTTTTTCCCCGACGCTTGGGAACATTACCTGGAGCCGATCCCTCCCGAAGAGCGGGATGACCTGCTGGCAGCCTACCACCGCCGCCTAAACGACCCAGATCCCCAGGTACGGCTGAGGGCAGCTCGCGCCTGGTCCGTCTGGGAGGCCAGCACCAGCAAGTTGATCCCCAGCCCAGAGCTCATCGAGCGCTTTGGTCGGGGAGAGTTTGCCGAGGCCTTTGCCCGCATTGAGTGCCATTACTTTGTCCACGGCGGTTTTTTGGATCCGGAGGATCAGCTCCTCAGGGGGGTGGGACGGCTGCGGCATCTGCCGGCGGTGATCGTCCAGGGGCGCTACGACGTGGTGTGCCCGCCCATCTCTGCTTGGGAGCTGCATCAGGCTTGGCCAGAAGCAGAGTTTCGGATGATCCCCGATGCTGGCCATTCCATCACCGAGCCCGGAATCCGCACCGCCCTCCTGGAAGCCACCGATCGCTTTGCCGGTTTGTGAGCCCCGCCGAGCCAACCCAGTGCTGCCAGGGATCCCAAGACCTTGAAGAATTGCTACAGGAAGGCCGGCAAAACCTTGGGATCCAGCCCAGAAGCACGGCCAAGCCTATCGACAGTTGGCGATTTTGGGTTTATCACTGAGGGAGGGGCGGTGCAAGCTGCCCACACCTGGCTGGTGCATCCACCCAAGTGCTTCGCGGATTCAAGCTCATTTCTACTTCACCGTTTCCAGGGTCGAACCATGCAGAAACCAACCCATCTGTTCAAGCTTGCCCTAGCCCTGCCCATCTCCTTCTTGCTGGCAGATGCAGTTGTGGCCTACCCCTGCGACTCGGTTGGGGGTGAAGCTTACAACCACCACGGCTCCACGGTTCAGGTCAGCAGCGACGCCAACAGCTTCGGGGTCCAGTGGTCGCCTGCCTCCTATGCTGTCGGCAACGGCTTCATTGGAGTTGCCATTGAAACGGTGAACGGCGAGCAAGCCCAGAGCGCCATCAGCCGTCGTCTGTTCGGCCCCGCACTTCGAGTTCAGGGGGTGCAGGTGGTCGGCTTGCTCCAGGATGGTCCTGCTCAACGAGCCGGTCTGGCCCAGGGCGATATCCTGATTGGCGTGGATGGGCAGCGGGTCACCTCCGTGCAGCATGTGCAACAAATCATTCAAAACACCCCGGTGGGCCAATCGGTGCCGATTACCTTCCGTCGCAGCGGGCAGGTGCTGTCAACGGTGGTTGTGGTGGGGGATGGCCGTGTGTTGCGCCCCTTGATGCTGCAGCAGCAGTGAGCCTTGTCGGGATCCCTACCCGGAGACCTCCGTAAATGCCGATGGGAGTTTCAGGATGGCCGTCTGGGCAGTTTGTGCTCTTAACGGGCTGCTGTTTCTGGCTCTGATCGCCCTTATCCCCATCATTTTGAGCCTGCGCTCGGCTCTTGGGGTTACGGAGCGGGCCATGGCCGATTGGCGAGAAGCAGCTCAACAGGCCTTGGCTCCCACTCCCGCTGAGTTGCTGCGTCTGCGGGATCGTCTGCGCGAGAATCGCCGTACCCTTGCCCGCTGGCAGCGTCGTTTGCAGTTCTGGCAAGGGATCCGCAGGGTGGCCGTTTGGCTGGGGCGTAGGCTTTGAGGGATATGGATAGCAACCGTCCTGTCTCCAATCCCATCCGGTTGCAGGTCATGGCCAACGCTCTGGCGGGGATTGCCGAAGAGATGGGAGCCCACCTCATCCGCGGTTCTTATTCGGCCAACATCAAGGAGCGGCGGGATTGCTCCACAGCTCTGTTTGACTCGCAAGGGGCTTGCATTGCCCAGGCAGCTCACATCCCGGTGCATTTGGGCGCCCTTTCGCAGGCGGTGCGGGCGGTGGTGGCAGCCGACCCCTGCCCCGGAGATGTGTTTGTCCTTAACGATCCCTACCAGGGGGGATCCCATCTGCCGGACGTTACGGTGGTCGCGGCCATTCCCGGCTGGAGGGATCCCGACCGGATTTGCGCCTATGCTGTGAACCGTGCTCATCACGCTGATATTGGAGGGATGCGCCCTGGCTCCATGCCCGCCGACTCCACAGAACTTTGGCAAGAGGGGCTGGTGATCCCGCCGGTACGGCTGGCTGGGCTCTCTCTAGAAGGAGAGTTGTACTGGCAAGAAGATCTGCTGCGCCTAATTCTGGCCAATGTGCGCAATGCCGAGCAGCGGCGGGGGGATCTGCAGGCCCAGGTGGGGGCCAGCGCAGTGGGGATGAGCCGGTTTCGGGAGTTGCTGGCCCGCTTTGGAGAAGAGGAAGCTTGGCAGTTGATCGCAGGGGTCATCGAGTACAGCCGCCGGCGGATGCGGGCGCAAATTCAGGCTCTGCCCGATGGGATCTACACGGCTGAGGATTGGTTGGAGGGCTACGGGGATCCGCCCGCGCCCCTTGAGATTCGGGTGCAGGTGGAAGTAGAGGGCGAGAAGCTGCGGGTGGACTTCACCGGCACTGCTCCGGCCATGGCGGGAAACCTGAACGCGCCCCTGGCCGTCACCCGCTCGGCGGTGTTGTTTGCCCTGCGCTGTCTGTTGGATCCCACGGCCCCCAGCAATGTCGGCTTGGAGGATCCCATCGAGATCGTGGCGCCGCCCGGCTGCTTGGTGAATGCCCAGTTTCCGGCAGCAGTGGTGGCGGGCAATGTGGAAACCTCGCAGCGCATTGCCGATGTGGTGTTCAAAGCTCTGGCTCCCGTGGCCGGATTGCGGAGCATCGCTCAGGGGCAGGGCACCATGAACAACTGTGTGCTGGGCAACCGCCACTTCACCTACTACGAAACCTTGGGAGGTGGTCAGGGGGCCAGCCGACAGCGACCGGGCCTGGATGGCGTCCACGTGGGCATGAGCAATACCCTCAACACCCCCATCGAAGCCCTGGAGTTGGAGTATCCCCTGCGGGTGCTGCGCTACGAGCTCCGCCAGGATTCCGGCGGCCATGGCCAACAGCGGGGCGGGTGGGGACTGATCCGATCCATCCAGACTTTACAAGATTGCACCCTCTCCCTGCTCACCGAGCGGCGCCACTATGCCCCCCAAGGAGAACAGGGAGGCGGGCCAGGCCAAGTGGGGATCAACCTCATCAATGGGGATCCCTTGCCTGGCAAAATCAGCCGCTCCCTAAAAGCCGGCGACGTGATCACCCTCTACACGCCGGGCGGCGGGGCTTGGGGCTCAAACGAGGATGAGCAGGCTCCCGAACCCAGGTAGCGCAGGTGGTCAAGAAACAACTGCTCGCAGCGGCGAAGCACCTCATCGCGGCTGGCGAAGTGCTCCAGCCTTTGCACTTCTTGACCTTTCTCAAACAAAATTAGGGTTGGCAAAGAGCGCACCCGATAGCGGCGCGGCAGCCAAAAATTGTCGTCTACATTCACCCGCAGTACTTTGACCGCCCCTCCCCACTCGGCTACGAGACGGTCGGTAATCGGCTGAATGAAGCGACACAGGCCACACCAAGGGGCGCCGAAATCCACCAAAACCAACCCATCACTTGTCAAAAGTTCTTGATTAAAAGCATCTAAAGCAACTTGCAAGGCCATCACTCCCAAACTAAAGAAGTTCTTTGGGATCATGCTACCAGGCAACTTGGCTGGCTGCAGAAACCATTTGGGGATGGAAAGCATAAAGAATCAATACAAAGCTGAATACCCCCAAATAGGCCCAGCGCAGAAACTCTCGCGGGCGCAGTTGCTGTCGCTTCTGCAGAATGGCCAAGCCGGGGATCACGGAGGTGCGCGCCTTGAGATCGCGGAAGGCCTGCCCGTATTTCCGCTCCAGGCGGTGATCCCCATGCCAAACGGCAAACAGGTGGTAGGCAATGAGCCCAAGCGAGGTCACCACCATAAAGCTGGAGCCAATCCACAGGGAATGGGCCACACACCAGATCACCTGGCCCACCATTTGGGGATGACGGGTGATGCGGATGATCCCGGTTTCAAACAGGTGGATCTCCGGCTTGCGAATGGCGGCGATCTCCAGCAAGTTGAAGGTGGCCGGATACAAAAAGAAAAAAGAGAGGGCAGACAAAAGAGCAACGGTGGTGCGAATGCCCGGGACGGCTTGGAGATCCCAGAGAATCACCCCGTCGTAGCGGTGGTTGAAAAAATAGATGAGCAACAGCGGTGCCAAACTGAGGCTCACCAGAGCAAAGAAGATGCGGTACAGACGGGATCCCAGCCGGCTTTCCCCCCAGGGTCGCAAGTAGGCCAGTCCGCTGTGAGCACAGGCAAATCCCAAGATTAGGGCCAGCATTGTCCAATGGGATCCGTACTGGCCCAGCTTCTGCAGAAAGTCGCTGAAGGGGGTGAACAGCATCTTTTGGGTGACTCCTCTGGTGTTGCTGTGGCTTATGCTTAAAAGTAAGTTACATTAGGTTCCCCATGCTCAAAACTTTTTTTCTGCGTCTTGTCAGCCTGCTCCTGTCTGTAGCCCTTTTGCTGGGCTCAGCGAGCTCAGTTGCTCAGGCTGCCCGTCTCACCGGCAAGTATTACGAAGACAGCATGACCCTGATCCAAACCCTACGCACCGTCCTTTCAGAAGGGGATCCCCTGATGAACCCGGAAGAGGCGCGAGCGGAAGCCATGCAAGCCATCCAGGAGTTTTCTGGGCGCTACCACGGCCATCGCTACGATAAGCTGCAGTCTTTTACCACTTTGCGCACGGTGTTTAACACGCTGGCCTCCCAGTACCGCACTTCCAGTCGACCTCTCAACCCCGAAAAGGTGGAGCGGGTGCTAATGCAACTGGATCGGGCCGAATTGGCCCTGCGCCGAGAAGGTTGAGCTTTTTTAGATCTCCGAGATCCAAATCACAGGCAAATCTCCTCGCTGTGGCCAAACTGTTCCCAGTCCCCGGAAGCCAGCATCTCCTCAGATGTCTTTTGTCAGATGTCTTTTGGAACCTGAAGGGGAAGAGTAAGGCTTTCTTGCTCATTTCGATTTTCGATTGAGGACTTGGGAGGTTGTGATGGTCAAAAATCGTTGGGCTTTGATCCCGCTGCTGCTGATGGTTGGGGCTGTTGCTTCTCACCCAGCTTGGCTCCTGTCTCTCCCAGCCCAAGGACAGGTCGTTGGGGCTGTCGAGGAGGGATCCCCGGGCCCCTTTTTTGCAACGGATGGCCTGGCCCTGCGGGGCTATGACCCGGTGGCCTATTTCATCGACGGCAAGCCGGTCAAGGGATCCCCAGAGTATGAATGGGAGTGGGGAGGGGTGACCTGGAGGTTTGCCAGCGCCGAGAATCGGGAGCGGTTTCGCAACGACCCAGAGCGCTTTGCCCCCCAGTACGGCGGGTTTTGTGCCTGGGCCGTGGCCCACAACTACCTTTACCCGGTGGATCCCTTTGCCTGGAAAATTGTTGATGACAAGCTGTACCTGAACGCCAACCAGCGGGTACAGCGTAACTGGGAGCGCGACATCCCCGGCTTGATCAAGAGGGCAGATGCCAACTGGCCAGCTTTGAGAAGCCGATAGGCCCAAGTCCCTCTGGCCTGGGGTTCAATGGGCGAGGCGCAGGGTCACCTTGATGCCAACTCGGTAGGGGCCGCTTTCGCAGAGTTCCAGCTGGCCTCCCATTTCTCTCAGGAGCCGCTCGCTTACCCGCCAGACGGCACAGCCCTCTGTCTGAATGGGCACATGGCATCGCCCCTCAAGGTTCCACCCCAGGCACAGTCGCCCCTCTTCTTCTGCGGTGGGATAGGGGTGCAGAGCCATCGAACCATAGCGTAGGGTGCGGATGCCCCAGCGACACACTCCCAGAAGCGCCTGCACCAAGCCGTGGGGATCCGCCCAAACGGTGAGGCTGTCCGGGAGAAGGGGCACCTCAAAGGCCGAGGTGGGTTGTAGGGCCGGCCATTCGTAGCGAATGCCCTGATCCTGGGCCTGTAGGCGAGTTAGGCTGTACACATCCTGCAGGAGGGGGCGTAGTCGGGTCGGTTCCGGTCGCAGAGGTTGGATGGGCAGGTCATGGCGAGCCAGGCGGGTGTATTCCTCAAGCAGCTTGATCAGGCGCTCTACCGCCTCTTTGGCACTTTGAAGGTATTCCCGCTCCTCTTCGGGAGAGTCACATAGATCCGACAACACCAACTGCAGGGATCCCATCTGGCTGCTGAGGGGGTTGCGCAGCTCATGGCCGATGCTGACGAGCAACTCTTGTTGAAAGGCTCGCATCACCTCAGAGCGTTCAAAAGCAAATTGCCAATCCACAGCCTCTTGCTTGTCGGCAGAGGCAGCCTGCTGGGGGAGTGGATCGGGTTTGGCTGCAGGCAAGGTTTTCCTCAAGAGGTGCTCCGAAGGAAAGACGGGGGATCCCGTCGAGGTTCAGATCCTTGGGTTTGGATCTTTGAGTTTTGGACAGTGAGGACTACGTCCCGCTGAGGCAATCGGGCTGCGGCAATACCCTGTCTTATGGGATCCTACCCTTTTCTATCCGACGAAGTGGGCGCTGACCACCCGTTCAATCCCGGCCAGATCTCGGTGAACTTGGATCTGCCGATAACAGCCCCTATCTCGCAACTGCTCCGCCACCCAAGGGGCTTGGCCTCGCATCACTTCCACCGCCCAAAAGGAGTTCGGGGCCAGGTAATCCGGTGCTGCTTGAATCAACAGTCGCAAGTGGGCTAGGCCGTCTTCTCCCCCATCCAGAGCTTGTCGCGGCTCGTGCAGTCGCACCTCTGGCATGAGAGAGGCCAGCTCGGCAGAGGGAATGTAGGGAGGGTTGGAAACCAGGCCGCGCAGCTGCCCCCGCCAGGGATCCAAAGGTACAAACCAGGATCCCAGCAGCAACTTCACCCGCTCCTGCAGATGGTGGGCTGCCACATTGTCTGCTGCAATAGCCAAGGCCTCTGGGCTAGAATCCACGGCCAGAAGCCGCAACTGGGGGTGCTGATGGGCCAACGCAATGGCAATCGCCCCGCTGCCTGTACCCAGGTCGGCAAAACAGGATCCCGGCGGCAGAGGATTGGCCTGTAGCCAAAGGGAAGCCTGCTCCACCAGCAGCTCGGTCTCCGGGCGTGGGATCAGCACCGCCGGCGTCACCCGCAAGCTCAAGCCCGCCCACTCAACTTTGCCCAACAGATACTGTAGGGGGATGCGCTCTTCCACCCTTTGCCGCCAAAGGGCCTGCACCTCCTCCAGGGGATCCCCCTCCCCAGCCGGAGCGCGACCCATCAGCCGCTCCAACGGCCCCCACCCCAGCCGTTCCCTGAGCAAAATCTCCACTTCCTCGGCAGGGATCCCAGCCGCTTTTGCCGCCCTCAGGGCTTGGGCACGCCACTCTGTTAACCGCTTCACCAGAGCAGACGGGGATCCCATCAGGGGCTTAGGTTAACGCTGAGGCTGGGGACTTGCAGAAGGATTGGCAGGCCGGGCCAGGGATTGGATGTACTCCAGCGCCGAGCGAGAGGGGATAAAGGCAATTTTCTGCACATCGGCCTGCGCGTCGGGGGCAAGCATACGCTCTACCACAATGGCCAGCGAGGTCACTTCAATCTGGGTCTTTCCAACTACATCCGGGTTCTGCGCCGCCGCCCGATCCAAGGCCCTCCGCAAATCGTTGCGGTCGAAGAAGAAGGGTACCACCTCATGGCCATCCTGCTCGATGGTCAGCAGCCCCTCGCCGGAGCGGCCATAGAACAGAGGCACGCCGATTGCCTCCGGGGGCACATCTTGTCCGGTTTCCTTCAGCACCTGCTTGGCTGCTTCCACATCAGAAGCCCGAGGCACCACCTCAAAATACAGATCGCTGTTCTTGGCGCGCTCCTCTTCCGATTTTTCGTAGGCATACCCCAGCGAGAGAGGCACTACCCGGGCTTGACTGGCTATCTCGGGGTTGCTGGCTTTCACCTGCTCCAACACTTGCTGGGCCTGGGCTTGATCCAGCCAGAAGGAAACCACTTGGATGGTGCGGCCATCCCGCTCCACATTGGCGACAACAGGGGTGCCGTTCTGAGACACGATGGCAAAAACAGGCACCAGATTTAGCCGCTCCGCCACCTCTTGCCGGCTCATGGGGCCTGCGGCTGCCTGAGCCAGTAGGGCATTCTCCTGAGCCCAAACAGGAGTCACAGCCAAACCCCCCCAAGCTGTTCCGATCAGGATCCCGGCTACGCCGCCCACCTGAGCTGCACAGCGGCAGAGGGAGCGCACAGGCGATACTACATTACAACGCGTCATTCTCATCTCAACTCCCGGCATCGCGCCTTGTTCTGGTTGCTATGGGGTCAGATCCCTTAAGTACTAACCAACAGCCTGGGGCAGAGCAGAAGCTGCCCAGATTAAACCTGCTCAACAGGGCTTAGGCTAGCGATGCGGCACACTCTCAGCCTTAGGATCCCGGTTGGCCATCGCTGACAACACCCCGGCACACCTATCTTGAAGAGCGCTCTTGGGCCACCCTAGAAGCCAAGGTTAGAACATGTGCTCGACCTCTGTCGAGGGGCAAAGCCCCTATTTTGGGTGGGGATCCCGCATCACCCAATACTATATACGGAGTCGCATACAACTGATCCACGCTAGATGCAGATCCCTCCGAGGGTTGTGTACCCAGCTCTCCCATAAAACGCTGCCTATTCCAGCCTTGTTCGGCGGTGTCCTGATGTAGCCGCGCAAACGTGGCAGCTGCTGTTAACTTTTGTTAAGGTAGGGGTGCGAACCCACAGCTGTAGGGAGCATTGAGTCATGGCTAAGATCTTCACCGCTGAATTCAACCAATTTGAGACCATCAACGCTACTCAGGCCTGGTCTTTGTTTTTCACCATCAGCGCTTCCGATCGGCTGCTGGGTGACAACCCGGCTGTTGGCCGCTACCTAACGTTGGCTTTGTTCAGCGCCGTCCTCACCGGGATCCTGAATGTGCTGGTGGCTTCTTAGCTTATGGGGGTGTGGGGGTAGCTAAGCCCCGTACTGTACGTAGGGTCAGTGCCGGGATACAGATACCCCCACATGGTGTATGATGGGAGCAGTTGCACAAAACGGCTTTTGCCGGAATCTGGTGCGACTACGCGGTGGGACATCCCGTGTCTGCTCGCTGAGGGTTCTTGCGAAAGCTCCCCGATGAAGCGAGAAGCCCACCCTGTACCCGTAGGGTCAGCGATGGGAGTATGTCACCTAGACCCTTTGCGGACGGAACGAGTTTTTTGTTAAGAGGCCGCCAGCAGAGGCAGCTTGACCTGAGACAAGGGGATCCTGCTCTCAGGTTTTTTGATTTTGAATGGGAAAGGATCCCTTGTTCTCTTTGTGGGGCTGTCTTCCGATGAAAGCTGCTGGGATAGATTTCGCGGAAACGGATCACTTTGAGGCGCCGCCTCTGACCACCAAGTTGCCCCTGCTGCTGGCCCCGGCGGGGGATTGGGAGTGTGCCAAGGCGGCAGTGGAAAACGGAGCCGATGCCATTTACTTTGGGCTGGAGCGCTTCAACGCCCGGATGCGCGCCCGCAACTTTACGGAAGCGGATTTGCCGGAACTGATGGCCTGGCTGCACCGGCGGGGGGTACGGGGCTATGTTACTTTGAATACTCTGGTTTTTCCAAGGGAGCTGACGGAAGCCGAGGGATACATCCGCTCGATGATTGCGGCGGGGGTGGATGCGGTGATTGTGCAGGATATTGGCATCGCCCGCCTGATCCGGCATCTTTCCCCCGATTTCCCCATCCATGCTTCCACGCAAATGACCATCACCAGTGGAGTGGGAGCGGAGTTTGCCGCTGAGCTGGGCTGTGAGGTGGTGGTGCTGGCGCGGGAATGTTCCCTCCAGGAAATCGCCCAGATCCAGGCCTATCTGCAAGAGAAGGGATCCTCCCTATCTCTGGAGGTCTTTGTGCATGGGGCGTTGTGCGTGGCCTACTCGGGGCAATGTCTGACCAGCGAGGCGCTGGGGGGGCGTTCGGCCAATCGGGGGGAATGTGCCCAAGCCTGCCGCATGCCCTATGAGCTGGTGGTAGACGGGATCCGCCGCGACTTGGGGGAGAAGCGGTATCTGCTCAGCCCTCAAGATTTGGCCGGGCTGGAGGTGCTGCCGGAGCTGGTGAAGCTGGGGATCCGCTGTCTGAAAATTGAGGGCCGGCTGAAATCCCCAGAATATGTAGCCAATGTAACGCGGGTGTATCGGCAGGCCTTGGATGCGCTGGGGGTGGGACAGCCGTGGCAGCCCTCGCAACAGGAACGCTACGAGCTGGAGATGAGCTTTTCTCGCGGGCTCTACACAGGCTGGCTGCGGGGCATCAACAACCAGGAGCTGGTGCACGCGCGGTTTGGCAAGAAACGGGGGGTTTACCTGGGGCAAGTGGTGGGGATCCAACAGGATCAGGTGGGGATCCGGCTGGAGGCACCCCTCAAAGCTGGGGACGGCGTGGTGTTTGACCAGGGGCAGCCGGAGTTGCCGGAGCAGGGGGGGCGAGTTTACCGGGTGCAAGAGAAGCAGGGGCTGGCCTGGATCAGCTTTGGAGAGGGGGTCATTGATCTCAAACGTCTGCGGGTGGGGGATCGCCTCTGGAAGACCAGCGACCCGGAACTGGAAAAGCGCCTGCGCCAAAGCTACGCCGGGGATCACCCCCGCTTTCAGCGGCCTGTCCACATGGAGGTTCACGGCCAAGTGGGATCCCCGCTGACGCTGATCCTGCGGGATGAGCAAGGCCATACGGTGCAGGTGGATTCGCCGCTGCCCCTGGAAGCTGCCCACCGCCAACCCCTCACCACCGAAAAACTGCGACAGCAACTGGGCCGTTTGGGCTCCACTCCCTTCAAGTTGGGATCCCTGCACAATGCCTTGCAGGGGGAGGTAATGCTGCCGGTGAGCCTGCTCAACCAGATGCGCCGACAAGCGGTGGAACGCCTACAAGCTCTGCGAGCTCAGCCCCCGCGCTGGCAACTCAATCCCGAAGCTCGCTGGCAAGATCTGGTGCCTTCTCAGGAGGAGCCCGAAAGGGGATCCCCGCAGTTGGTGGTGTTGGTGCGGGATCCCGCGCAACTGCCGGCGGCGATAGCCAGCGGTATTAGGCAGATCTATCTGGAGTTTGAGGATCCCCGCCGCTATCGGGAGGTGATCCGCACAACCAAAGCCGCCCATCCCGAGGTGGAACTGTGGGTCGCTCCGCCCCGCATCACCAAGCCAGGAGAAACCTGGATCCTAAAGCAAGTGTTGGCCGCTGGGGCCGATGGCTACTTGGTGAGAAATTACGACCATCTCCGTTTCTTTGCCGGTCAGCGCTGCATTGGGGATTTTTCGTTAAATGTGGCCAATCCCATCACGGCCCACTATCTCAAAACCCGTTACAACCTGGAGCGCCTGACGGCTTCCTATGACCTCAACCACGAGCAACTGGGATCCCTGCTGCAAGCCGGCCCCGCCCATAGGTATGAGGTTACCCTTCATCAACATATGCCCCTGTTCCACATGGAGCACTGCGTCTTTTGCGCCTTTTTATCCAGCGGAACGGATTACACCAATTGTGGTCGCCCATGCGAAAAACACGAGGTGAAGCTGAGGGACAGGGCCAATGTCGAGCACATTTTGAAGGCCGATGCCGGCTGTCGGAATACCCTCTACAACGGCAAGGCCCAAACGGGGGCAGAATATGTGCCGAAATTATTGGCCTTGGGCCTGCGCTATCTGCGCATCGAATTTTTGCATGAATCCCCCGCCGAGATCCAACAAACCCTGCACCGCTATCAGCAACTCCTACAAGGTCAACTCAGCGGATCCCAACTGTGGCAGGAGCTGAAGCTATACAGCCAATTGGGGGTTACGCGCGGGTCTTTGGAGAGTTAACGGCTGCGCTGTCTTTCTCTAGGGCGCCGGCTCTGCAGCTGTGCTCCGACCGGAGCAATGCGAAAAACATTCCGGCAAAGTTGGCGTAAAATTTCCTCAGGGTATTGTTATTCCCAGGTGCTTCCCCAACCTCTTCTCAGCTTTTTCTCTATCCTCTGGTTGCCGTGAAACACACCCTCAGCGCCCTCGTGCAGGATCAGCCTGGCGTTTTAACCCGCATTGCGGGGATGTTTGCCCGTCGCGGCTTTAACATCGACAGCCTCACCGTTGGCCCCACCGAACGACCGGGGATCTCTCGCATCACCATGGTGGTACAGGGAGATGAACACGATGTGGAGCAGATGACGAAGCAGCTCTACAAGCTCATCGACGTGCTGAAAGTTACCGATATCACCCATGTTCCCTGCGTGGAACGGGAGCTGATGCTGGTCAAGGTCAATGCCAGCCCCGATACCCGCTCCGCCATTATGGATGTGGCCCAAATGTTTCGCGCCCGGATTGTGGATGTGGCGGAGGAGTCTTTGACTCTCGAGGTAACCGGGGATCCCGGCAAAATGGTGGCCATCATCAAGATGTTGACCAGCTTTGGCATCCGTGAGATCGCCCGTACCGGCCTGGTGGCTCTCACCCGCGAGTCCGGCGTGAATACGGAATACTTGAAGCAACACCCCACCTTAGTTACCGTCTGATGGCCCCAGGAGAAGCGATGCCGAAGTCGGGGTGGAGGGGCCAGGGATCGGTTGTGCGCGGCGCACTCAGCCTTGTGGCTATTGTGCTGGTGGGGCTGCTGGCCGGCTGCGGCCCTAGACCGCCAAAGCCGATTGTGCAGCAGGCCCTTGCCTATCAGATCGCTCATGTGTCCGGGCCGGTGGGATCCTTGGTGGGCAGTGACCAGCTAGCAGCCCGCCTGCAATTGCAGGATGTGAAAATCCGCCAAGATCGCCGTGAACCTTTGCTGTTAGTCTCAGGAGAAACCCTGGAAGGCCATCACCTCAGCGGTACCTACACCCTAATCGTGCATCCGCCGGGATCCCGCCGCCCCTATCGCCGCAAAGGGGATCCCTTCCAGCTCACCCTGGCCCACCAAAAGGCACAAACTGTTGCTACACAACGCTCGCCCGACCGCGTCAAAACCGTGCCCGAACGGTGGCTGCTGGCCTACAGCTCACCGGATTCCAAGACTTGGGAGGTCATCGACTTTCTGCCTCAGCCCGCACCGGCACCGGAGTTGCCTCCTGCCGGGCCAGAACCTACACTGCCGGCAACTGCACCTGCTGCCGCCGACGTCGGCAGGACGGAGTCCGATGGAGCTCCCAGCCCTACCAATACTTCTACTCTCACCTGAAGTAGAGCATGACTCTAGTCAATAATAAGCTCAACTATACTGAAAATAATGTATAATATGTTCAGTACGGATTACTACCAGTTGATCTTTCTGTTTACTTTCGAGTCTGCCAACATGGTAGCCAAAGCAAAGCAGAAAATTGGTAGTAAGACGACACGGAAACTGCGCTTTGGGTATTCTACTCAAAGCTTTGCGGGATACCGCCATTCTGGTTGGACTCCGTCCCGCTAACGCGAATGGAAACAAACAGAATGCTATCGCTGCATAGTTGAACAGTGATGTTCAGCAGTGTTCAGCGTAAATGTATCAGTTATGGGGATGTCCCAGCTCACCGCAGCAGAGCTGCCCCCCAGCCAAATAGCCCATCCACCAACAGGGTATTCAGCACTGCTCCCGCAAATGCCCAATGGTGCAAGCGGCGGGATCCCTGGACTCTCCACAATCCAACACCCAGCAACAGAAGGCCCAAGCCGATGCCCCAACCCAGGCCCCAGGGGGTAGCCATTTTGTCGAGGGCCGCCCTAAAAGGGACAACCGCCTGCTCCAACCGGTCAAACTGCATCGCCTGCCGCCACTCAGGCAGCAGCCCCACCGAGTGAATGTAGAGATCTGTAACCGCCGTACCCCACAGGGAGCCGAGATAAAACCAGGTACCGATGCGGGCAAACCGTCGCCGTGTCCCCCACCAGACAATCGGGATCCCCAAGGCTTCCATGGGCATGTGCCAAAGAGGCTCAAAGCGCAGCCAGCCCCAATACAGGGATCCTGCCAGCCAAGTCAGGGTAAAGCCGTACAGCAAATCTCCCCACAGGCGGGTACGGGGCTGGGAGTAGAGATGCAAGCTAAGGCCCAGCCAGCCCAAAGACATCACCAAGCTGACCCAAGGGGCATACCGCACCAGGGGCGCTTGCACAAAAACGGGCAGACTCACGAGCAGAGCTGCCACTCCCCCAATGGCATGGTGGGATCGAAAACGCCTTTGAGCCGAGAGAGGGCGGGGATCCAGCCCGGCCAAACGCTCAGAGGACAGCAGAGGCTCATCTTGGAGAGGGGGTAAAAAAGGTGTAGAAGACAAAATGCAATATTAAAAACCTTTACATCAGTTAACATAGCACCTTCTTTGCCCTTCCCTCTTCTCCCCAGCAGGAGCGGGGAAGCCTTGGGGGCCTGGCATTCTCTCTCCAGAGATGTCAGGGTGGGAAGGAGGTGCTGGCCGGAGGAAACCGTATGGACTTGTTGTTGGCAGGAGACATCGGGGGCACCAAAACCAGCCTCAGCCTTGTCAATGCCGAGGATCCCGAGCACAGCCTTTACCACTGCCGCTATGCCAGCCAAGATTACGCCAACCTCGCCCCAATGGTGGGAGAGTTTCTGGCCCAGGCTCGGCGGGAGCTGGGGCGAGATCCACAGCCTGCTGCCGCCTGTTTTGCAGTGGCCGGCCCCGTCATGGAAACAAGGGGCTCAGGGTCTGAGGGACAGACTGCCAAAGTGACCAACTTGCCCTGGGATCTGCAGTCGAGCCAATTGGCCGCAGAGCTGGGGATCCCGCGCGTAGCCTTGATCAACGACTTCAGCGCTGTGGGGTATGGCGTGCTTGCCCTCGGCGACCAGGATCTGGACACCTTGCAAGTGGGTGAGCGTCAACCGCGGGCTCCGATTGGCGTGATGGGAGCAGGCACGGGTTTGGGGCAGGCTTACCTTACCTGGGGAGAAGGGGGTTACCAAGTTCATGCCAGCGAGGGCGGTCACGTGGACTTTTCCCCGCGCACCCCTCTGGAGTGGGAGCTATTGAGGTATTTGCAAAAACGGCACGGACGTGTCTCCACCGAGCGGGTGGTCTCGGGGCAGGGGATCGTTGCCATTTATCAATTTTTGCGGGATAGCCAGTGGGGCTCAGGAGAAGAACAGCTGCTGGCCCAAATTGAGGCTTGGGAAAAGGGAGCTAAGCATATTGACCCGGCAGCCCAAATTGCCAATGCTGCCATGGAAGCACGGGATCCCCTGGCGGTGGAGTGTCTGCGGCTTTTCATCAGCCTGTACGGGGCTGCAGTCGGGAACTTTGCCCTACACCTGTTGCCGCGCGGGGGCCTGTTCATCGCCGGGGGGATCGCGCCCAAGCTCTTGCGCCTACTGCATCAAGGGGAGTTTTTGTCCTCGTTTTTGGACAAAGGGCGGATGCGTCCTCTCCTGGAGCAACTGTCGGTGCAGGTGGTGGTGAACGCGCAGGTGGGGCTGAGGGGAGCTGCTCGCTACGCCGCCAACCTTTGGTAGGGAGCAGCCGCTGCTACTGAGGTTGCCGCCCCGGCCCAGCAGGCGATCGCAGCAATCCCAATGGGTGCTGGAAAATCTCGCCCAGCTGCCCTTTGCCGGGATCCTAGACTTCTTCCTTGAGCCAGCAGATGGGGCAAGATGGGATTGCGCCTTTGCTGGGCTGGCCCCATACCGGAAAGCACTCCGCCTGGGGCTGCGCTATCCAACCGACAATGATTGCCACCACGCAGAGGGACTTCATAGAAACTTCATGGTTGATCCGATGAATCCAATCTTTTGGGCTTTGGGCATAGCTGTGCTGCTGGCCGTAGGCTTGGCAGCCTATCTGTTGACTGCTCGCAAATACGAGTCTCCCGCTTCCGTGGCCAAGTCTTACGACGAGTGGACTCGGGATGGGATCCTAGAGTTTTACTGGGGCGAACACATTCACCTAGGCCACTACGGCTCTCCTCCCCAACGAAAAAATTTTCTGCAGGCCAAGCACGACTTTGTCCACGAGATGGTGCGCTGGGGCGGGTTGGATCGACTGCCTGCAGGGACAACCGTGTTGGATGTGGGCTGCGGCATTGGTGGGAGCTGCCGCATCTTGGCCCGCGACTACGGCTTTGTTGTAACCGGTATCACCATCAGTCCTCAGCAGGTGAAGCGGGCACAGGAGCTGACCCCCCCCGATCTCAAAGTTGAATTTCGGGTGGCCGACGCCCTTGATCTGCCCTTCCCCGATGCCAGCTTCGATGTGGTGTGGTCCATTGAGGCAGGGCCCCACATGCCGGACAAGGCCCGCTATGCCCAAGAGATGCTGCGGGTGTTGAAGCCAGGGGGAATCCTGGTGGTGGCCGACTGGAACCAGCGGGACGACCGGCAAAAGCCCCTGAACTTTTGGGAGCGGCTGGTGATGCGGCAACTGTTGGATCAATGGTCACACCCTTCCTTCTCCAGCATCGAAGGCTTTGCCGAGCAGTTGGAGGCTACCGGGCTGGTGGCAGGACGAGTGGAAACCGCCGATTGGACTCAGGAGACCCTTCCCTCTTGGCTGGATTCCATCTGGCAGGGCATTGTCCGTCCCGAAGGGTTGCTGAAGTTTGGCTTGGTGGGCCTGATTAAGTCGCTACGGGAGGTGCCCACTTTCTTGCTCATGCGCCTGGCTTTCGGCACAGGGCTGTGTCGCTTTGGCATGTTCCGGGCCGTGCGAGCCGCCACGTCGGCAGACTCCACCCGCACAGAAGTGGTTGCCCACAGCAGCCAATAGGAGAATAAGAGAGATGACAACTCTTGCTCCCACTCCGGATACTTTGGCAGCCCTCTACGACGTGATTATCGTCGGCGGAGGCATCGCGGGCTTAACCCTAGCTTGTGCCCTGCGGGGATCCGGCCTGCGGTTGGCCCTCATTGAGGCCCAGTCGGCTGAGGCAGTCAAACAGCGCCCCCTGGCCTATGCCCTTTCGCCGCTGTCAATCCGCATCTTCCGGGCCGTCGGGGTGTGGGAGGCGCTGGCTCCCCACATTACGCCCTTTGCTCAGGTGATTTTAACCGACGCCAACGCTCCCCAGCGGGTGACGTTTAGACCGGAGGATGTGGGGGAAGCGGCAGTTTTCTACTGTGGCGAGCATGCCTGGCTGCAGCAGGCGCTCCAGGAGCAGGTGGCTGCCGATCCCAAAATTAGCTGCTACTACGAAGCCAAGGTGGAGAGTGTAACCTATGGGAAGGCTGCAGCCGAGGTAGAGCTGGAAACGGCCCAGGGGCGTCGCCAACTGCGGGCCTCCCTGGTGGTCGCCGCCGACGGCCTGCGCTCCCAGGTGCGGCAGTGGGCAGGGATCCCTAGCGACGGCTGGGACTATTGGCAGTCCTGCATCACCGCCTTGGTGGCCCCTTCCCAAGACCACCAAAACATTGCCTACGAGCGCTTCTGGCCTGCCGGCCCCTTCGCCATCTTGCCCCTGCCCGGCAACCGCTGTCAGGTGGTCTGGATCATGCCCCACGAGCAGGCCAAAGCCACCCTGGCCCTTCCTCAGGCCGACTTCTTGGCCGAGATGCAGCGCTACTACGGCGGTCAGAGCGGCCAGCTCACTTTGCTGAACCGGCCCCAGGTTTTCCCGGCTCGCCTACGGCAAAGCCGCCGCTACTATCAGCATCGTCTTGCCTTGGTGGGAGATGCCGCCCACCACTGCCATCCGGTGGCTGGCCAAGGGCTCAACCTCGGCATCCGCGACGCCGCTGCCCTGGCCCAGGTGCTCCTAGACGCCTGGAGACGGCATGAGGATCTGGGAGATGTCAAAGTCCTGCGCCGCTACGGTCGCCGTCGCCGCTGGGAAAACTGGGTGGTGCTGCTCTTCACGGATCTGCTCACCCGCACTTTCTCCAACTCCTACTGGCCCGTAGTGGTTATGCGGCGGTGGATCCTGAGAGGGATGATGGCCTTCCCCCCCCTGCGGTGCTTGCTGCTGTGCTTGATGACGGGACTTTGGGGGAGCTGATACATTTACGCTGAACACTGCTGAACATCACTGTTCAACTATGCAGCGATAGCATTCTGTTTGTTTCCAACCAGAATGGCGGTATCCCGCAAAGCTTTGAGTAGAATACCCAAAGCGCAGTTTCCGTGTCGTCTTACTACCAATTTTCTGCTTTGCTTTGGCTACCATGTTGGCAGACTCGAAAGTAAACAGAAAGATCAACTGGTAGTAATCCGTACTGAACATATTATACATTATTTTCAGTATAGTTGAGCTTATTATTGACTAGAGTCATGCTCTCCCTACAGTCCCAGCTCCTCCTTGGCCTTCTGAGCGGCCAGGAGCACCTCCGCATCCTCAGCCTGAGACCAGTCAGGATCGGCAATTTCGGCGTAGAACCGCTGGTCGTAGGGGCGGGTTTGCACCACCACCGGCATAGGCACGGCGTGGCCGAGAAGGAGGGCCTGTTGTTTGGAATCTAGCTTGGCCAACACCGTTTTCAGGTTCTGGCTACCCGCCACCCCTGTGAACACCGCCTCGATATCTTGGTCGTCGTTGAGGAGTGCCGTAATGCGAGTGCCCAACTGCGACATCACCTCGCTGTCGATGCGGGAAGGGCGCTGATCCACCACCAGCAGCGTGACAAAGTACTTGCGCATCTCGCGGGCAATGGTGCCGAAGATGGTCTGCTTGGCCGCCCGCGGATTTAGAAAGCGGTGGGCCTCCTCGATGGTGATGCACAGTTGACGGGGCCGGTCGAGGGGATTTTTGGATTGCAAGTACCGCTCCGTCTGGTGCACGTAGGCCTGGTGAATGCGGCGGGTGATGACGTTGGCCGCCAACATGTAGGAGAGCAGGTTGGACTGGGATCCAAACTCGATAACCACGTGAATGCCGCGGCTGAGGGCATCCAAAATCTGGCCGATGTAGTTGTGGGGCAGGGTGCTGCGGATGTACTTGAGGTTGTCAAGGCGGGTGAGCTTGCGCTGCAGGGCCATCATCGAGGCTTTGTTGCCCATTCTCTGTTCGCAAAACTCTTGAATCTCGGTGTTGGAAAGGCTCAAGAGGCGGCTGATCCAGTCGCGGCCAAACTCGTTGCGCAGGATAATGGCGTTTTCCAGGCTGGCTTCCGATAGGTTCAGCTCCTCTGCCAACAGGGCCAGATCCTCCACCTCGATCTGGTTGTAGGCGATGAAGAGCTCCTGCGCATCCCGCACCCCTCGCCGCCGGGTGGAATCGGGATCCAGGGTATAGATTTGTACCTGACCGGGAAAGAGCTGCCGCAAGCCTTTCACAGTAGTGGCGTGCTTGTCTTCGCTGGCCGCCTCCCAGCCGTACTCGGAGTGCATGTCAAAGATCAGGTTCACCGCCGCCCGTTTGCGGATGATACCGGCCAGGATCAGGCGGGCTAGAAAGGACTTGCCGGTGCCCGATTTGCCGAAAATGCCGTTGCTGCGCTCCACCCAGCGATCCAAGTCCAAACAGATGGGCACAGCCATGTCGAGGGGCTGGCCGATAGCAAAGTTGCGCCGCTCCGGGTCGTCTTCCCAGCCGAAGACGGTGCGAAAGTCCAGTTCCCGTGCCTCATACACCTGTGAAAAATGGGCGGGCACTGTTTTCACGGGCAGCAGCTCCATGGCGCCAGCGGAAGGGGGTTCTTGGCCGAGGGGAGCTGCCAACGCTTCTGGCCGTTCGGGATTGACCAGGGGATACAGCCTTTCCCCTTCCGTTTGCCGCGGCACCAACATCAGCATCGGGGTGAGGGCAATAATGCCATAGGTACCGGTACCGGCCAGCACCTCCTGCAGCAAGGTCTCTTCCGGGCGGGGGGGATTGACCAGAATTTGGGGGTTGCTGGTTTCTAGGGTAACGTCAGTAAGCAGGCCAAAGAAGCGGTTGCGCTGCCCCTGGATCACCACGAATTTGCCCACCCGCAAGTCTTCTACCGAGACACCGGGATTGAGGCGAGCTTCCAGCCCTCGACTCAGGGATCCCTGAATCACGGTGGCCAAAGGTTGAGGAGGGGTCATGGCAGTGGGGGTTGGGTTCCAGATGCCTTATTCAGTTGCCCATCTGTAAGCGGGCGCTGGTGCGGGGGGCGCCATCCTGCACAATCCAGGTGCGGACGATCTCCACTTCCTCCGGCGTCCAAAAGCCCAGACGGGACAGGGGCAGCCCGCGGGCCTGAATGTAAGCAATCTCAGGGGATCCGCCGCGAGCTTGGGGGCGGTTGGGGTTAGTGGCGTTGAGGATGTAGGCGTGGCGGCTCGTCCACCGGGGATTGATCAACTCGCTATTGGGATCCCCGGGCCTGACATAGGCCATCGTGGCCTCATAACTGTCCAGCAACTGGGTGCGCTGCCGTCCTGCCGGCTGATGGCAACCCACACAACTGGCTTCTAGCAGCGGTTTGACATCCCGTTCGTAGGTAAATTGCGGTTCGGTGCGAAAACTCAGCTGAATGGCCTGCTCGAGGGGCAGCCCCTCTTGGGGAGAAAGCGTGAGGGTGTAACGGGTGCTAAAGCGCAAGGGATCCCGAGGCTTAAGCAACAACTCGTCTCCCTGCACATCAAAAATAACCGCTGCCGGCGGATCCAACTGAACCGCCAGACGTTGTAGATTGGGATCCAGTGGCCGATTGAATTGCAGCCGAATGACTCCATCCACAAAAACATCCTGCTGTTCGGGGGTAGGCTGGGAAGACACCCACTCCAAAAATGCCTGACTTTGAGAAGCATTCGACTGAGGCCAAACTTGCCGATGAGACTCGATGACAAAGAACGCTGCTGCCAACAACAACAGCCCCGCCCAAGTTCGCCACCGCCGCCAATGGCGAAAGACATTTGGCACAGTCGGAGTGTTCATTGTTGCAGACTCAATTCAACTGTTGTCAGAATAGCGAACTTGCCCACACTTCAGCCATTGATGAGGTACAAACTGCCAGGGATCCCCAGCGGATCATGAGGATCCCTTGTTTGAAAAGTAGAGAAACAATAAACACCGGAGCGAAAGGAAGAAGTCGCTGCTCCCAAGCCCCTAGAGGCCGAAAGGAATACCAAAGGCTTTACCCAAGCTGAGATGAACTCACCAGCAGGGAAAAGCATCCAGGGAGGCAGCAAATCAGTTGACCCGCTCCAGCTTGATGTTGTGGTGGCCCAGCTTGATCTCGAACTCATCTCCGGGCTTGAGGCCCATCTTCTTGGTGTAGGCAGCTCCGATCAGGAGGTTGCCATTCTTATGAACCGAAACCCGGAAGGTAGGAGCGCGGCCACGGGATCCATTTTCGTCACTAGCGCCGAGATCCACGCCAACGGCCTTCAACAGGGCGTTGTTAAACTGCATTAGATTCACTCGCTCCTGACCATTCTTGGTGTAGGTGACATAACCACAGGCGCGAGCTTTTTCCTTGCGATCCGCATTTCCCATTGAAGTTACCTTGTCGAGGAGCTCTTGGCCAGTGAGTGGTTTTGGTTTACTGGTTGTAGCCATATCGAGATGGTTTTAGGGACAACTGTTAGTGTAGCCAGAAACAAACAGCGATTGCAATAGAGTTTGATCCAACTCTTCTTAATTAGAGGGAATGAGTGCGCGACTGCAATGGGATCTGAGGGCTGGTTGCGCAAAACAGCAGTGGGGAATTCCCTCTGAAGGCCAGAACCTATGGGGGAGACTTTGGCTGAAATGGGGAATGATAGGCTCTCAGGCCCTATTCTCGACAGGGTCATCCGTCCAAGTCAAAGTATCTTTGGGCGAGGGATCCCCGCTTTGCCGCCGGAATTGAGCAAAAGCAGGGAAACTGGAAACAAGGCTGTTTGCGTGTCACTCAATATGGATCCCTTTTGGTCGGGGCGGCGTCTCCTCATTGGGGTGAGCGGGGGGATTGCTGCTTACAAAACGGCAGCTTTGGTGTCTGCTCTGGTGCAGCAGGGAGCAGAGCTCAAGGTGGTTTTGACAAAAGCTGCGGAACATTTTATTTCTCCTTTGACTTTTGCCACCTTGTCCCGCCAGCCGGCTTTTACGGATGCCGCCTTTTGGCAGGCAACACGAGGACGACCGCTGCACATCGAGTTGGGGGAATGGGCGGAGGCTCTCCTCATTGCACCCTTGTCGGCCAACACCTTGGGCAAGTTGGCTCATGGGCTGGCGGATAATTTGCTCACCAATGTGATCCTGGCTTCCCAGTGTCCGGTGGCGGTGGCACCGGCTATGAATACGCAGATGTGGAAGGCGGAGAAGGTAGCCGAGAATTGGCAGCGGCTACACCAGGATCCCCGTTTTTGGGCCTTGCCGACGGCCAGTGGCCGCCTGGCCTGTGATGCGGTGGGGGAAGGGCGCATGTTGGAGCCGGAGGCGCTGCAGGAGTATGTGCGGGCTTTGCTCTGGACAGGGGGGAAAAAAGATTGGCAGGGCAAGCGGGTGTTGGTGACGGCGGGGGGTACACGGGAGCCCATTGACGCGGTGCGTTTTATCGGCAACCCGGCCAGTGGTCGGATGGGAGTGGCGCTGGCGGTGGCGGCAGCCTGCCGGGGGGCGACAGTGACGCTGGTCCATGGGCCGTTGGGGATCCCCTTTGATCCAGCGCCCTTCGCCATTCGGGCCATTCCGGTGGAGACGGCAGCCCAACTGGAGGCGGCTTTGCAGGCGGAATTTCCCCAGGCGGATCTCTTGTGGATGGCTGCTGCTGTGGGGGATGTGCGCCCCTCTCAGGTTTACGCGGGGAAGCTGCCCAAAGCCGATCTACCCCAGATGTTGCCGTTGGAGCCGATCCCTGACCTGCTGGCAGCTCTGGCCCGCCACAAACGCCCTGGCCAACGCCTCATCGGCTTTGCCGCCCAAAGTGGGGATCCCTTGCCGCCGGCCAGAGAAAAGCTCCGCCAGAAGGGCTTGGATGCCATTGTGGCCAACCCCATCGACCAACCGGATAGCGGCTTTGGCAGCAGCCACAACCAAGGCTATTGGATCCCCCAGCAGGGAAGTCCAGAGCGGATCCCATTGGCAACCAAGCCAACCCTGGCCCACCGGCTGCTGGATCTGGCCCGGCAATTGGAGTTGGGCTACTTTAGTTAAACTCCCTCTCCCTCTGCAAGAGGGGCCGGGGGTGGGGGCTGTGCGGTACAGAACGCTAAACTTCCCGGAATAGCTGTTCGCGAACTGCCTCAAGAACCTGTGTAAAGCCACAGGGGCAAGCCCGAGGTGCTCGCTTCAAACTGCAGACGGGCCAAGGCTTCTGCTGCCGGCAAAAACCGAGACCAACCTCTGCGCCGCGGGAGCAGGTCGTAGAACTTCGCATCCGTCGGCAAACCCGCCAGCTCTGCCGCCCAAAGGCGGGCATCTTCTTCTGTGCCCAAGCGATCCACCACACCCAAGTGGAGGGCCTGCTCTCCGCTGAAAATGCGGCCATCGGCAAAAGTTTTGACCACATTCAAACTCAACTTGCGGGCAGCAGCAACCGTCTGCACAAACTGGCCGTAGGTGATGTCGATCAACTCTTGCAGGATGTTTCGCTCTTCTGGGGTCAGCTCGCGATCAAACGAGAGAATATCTTTGTAGGGGCCAGACTTAATTACCTTAAATGAAATCCCCACCTTATCCAGGAGGCGTTCGATATTGTTGCCTCGAATGATCACACCAATGCTACCGGTGATCGTTCCTGGGTTGGCGACAATTTTTTCGGCTCCCATGGCAATATAAACCCCCCCAGAGGCGGCAATGTTGCCAAAGCTGGCGACAATACGGGTGCCCTTTTTCTCCCGCAAACGCAAGAGGGCATTGTAGATTTCTTGGGAGTCGGCCACCGTCCCACCTGGACTATCGATGCGCAGCACCACGGCAGGGATATGGTTTTCTTCCACCTCTTTCAGGGCCTTGAGAACCCGCTCGCGAGTTTTACCATCAATGGCCCCTGCCACCTCAATGCGACCGATTTGCCGGCGCAAACCACCCAAGAATAACCGCTTTAGCATGGAAAAGAACTGGATAGGGATAAGTGCATATTCTGTATCATGAATGGCGGCTCATGGCTTGGTCAACCAGTTGCCTAGACGTTGCCATACACCGGGATCACCGCCCCTCGCAGATCCCGCGCTGCTTCTGAGACCAAAAAGGCGATCACCTGCCCGATGGACTCTGGCTTGACCCACAGCTTGGCTCGCTCGGATCCCATGGCAGCTCGGTTGGCCGGCGTGTCGATGATGCTGGGCAGGATGACGTTGGCTGTGATGTCGGTGCCTTGGGTTTCGGCGGCAATGGTACGGGTCAGGGCCACCACCCCTGCTTTGGAAGCGCAGTAGGCGGCCAATTGCGGGCCCGGCTCCACCGCTCCTCGGGATCCCACCGTTACAATCCTCCCATAGCCCTGTTGCCACATTCTGCGCAGGCTGTGCTTGCAGGTCAGGAATGTGGTGGTGAGGTTGAGGTCGAAGTCGCGATACCAGTCCGCCAAGCTGTACTCGTGGGTGGGGCCCATGGCAAAGCCCCCCACCAGGTGGATCAGCCCATCTACGCGGGGTAGGTCGGCAATGACGCGGGCAACCGCCGCCTCATCTGTTAAATCCACTTGCACAAAGCGAACCCGATCCAGAGCATTGGCCGGCAGGCGCTCCCGCAAAATGGTGAGATCTTTTTCTTGTCGATAGGTCAAGGTCAGCTCTGCTCCGCTGGCCAGCACCACGGGAACCACCCCCAAACCCAGCCCGCCTGTGCCACCGGTCAAGAGGATTTGCTTGCCTTGGTTGCCCTGCATGGATGCACCTGCATTGACGAAAGGGATCCAGAACAAGATCGGGAAGGGACTTCAAAAACCCCAGAGGATGTTTGGGTTCGTCCAACTGAGCTTCCCTCTCTCACCCTACCCCGGTTCCTGCTCCTCTTGAAGAACAACAGCCCTTTTGGGCGCTTTCTCCAGCAGCAGGTCGCTCAAGGCCAGCCAGTGGGGCAGGGCCAGCTCTTCGGCGCGGGCATCGGGGTTGAGGCGGAGCTGAGCCAAAGCTGCTGCGACCACCTCTCGCTCCACCAAGCTTCCCAGGGCATTGACGAGCTTCTTGCGGCGGGTGGAGAACCCCTGTCGAAGGAGGTGGTTAAACCAGCAGGGATCCCGGACGGGGGTGGGGGCGGGGCGGGGGGTGAGGCGAATCACGGCAGATTCCACCTTGGGGGCGGGCTTGAAAGCGGTGGGGGGCACCCTGCAGATCAGCTCGCAATCGGCCAAATACTGCGTCCGCAGGCTCAGAGCACCATAGGCTTTGCTGCCGGGGCCGGCCTGCAAGCGCTCTGCCAGCTCTTTTTGCACCAGAAGGACAATGCGCTCGAATTGCCGAACCGGCTGGGCCGGGGATCCGAGCACCTTTTCCAAAATGGGGCCGGTCAGGTTGTAGGGGATATTGGCCACCAGCAGGCGGGGTTGAGGGGGCAACGGCAGGCGAAGAAAATCTCCCTCCAGCAGGTGAAAACGGGGTTGGCCGGCGAACCGTTTTTGCAGCAGTCGGCACAGATCCCGGTCGATCTCCACCGCCACCACCTGGACACCCTGGGCCAGCAATCGCCGCGTCAGTTGGCCGGTGCCGGGGCCGATCTCCAGCACCCAAGTGGGATCCGCGTCTCCCTCTAGATCATTCAACTGGGCAGCCCGCACAATCGCCTCGTGAACAGCGGGATCCTTGAGCCAATGCTGACCAAACCGTTTACGAGGATAGGGCATGGGGGAATGTTCGCGCAGTGCTGCGCCGCAACCGAGAGGTACCCAGAGCGGTTGAAGGAGAAATGGCCGGGTGGGTCATCGCTGGACTGAGTTGGGAACAGAAATCAAGGTGGGATCCGCATCCTCAGGTCTATCTCGGGCGGGTTGAGCAGGGAGCGCCTCTGGGTTCGGATCCCCGCTCAGGAGCGGCTTGCGGTAGAGGGGCACCGTAAAGGTGACGGTGGATCCCAGCCCTTCGCCCAGGCTGTAGAAATTGATCTCCCCTCCCATCGCCTCCACCAGGCGTTGGCTGATGGCCAGGCCCAAGCCGGTTCCTCCATATTGGCGGGTGGTGGAACCATCCACCTGCGTGAAAGCCTGAAACAGCTTCTGCTGCTTTTCCAGCGATACCCCGATCCCGGTGTCGATGACGCGGATGCGGGCCAAACCCGGGTTGCCGGGCAGGATATCCGCTCGCACGGTTACCGAGCCCTTGGGGGTAAACTTGATGGCATTCCCCACCAAATTGAGCATGACCTGCAACAGGCGTTGGTAATCGCCCAAGAGCAAAATCTGATCCGAGGTGTTGGGCAGGTGGAAGCTCAGTTGTAGGCCCTTTTGGCTGGCCTGCAGGCTAGTCTTGGCCTCCACATCCTTAAACAAAGCTCGCAGGTCGCAGGGCTGGAACTCCAACTGCATTTTGCCCGCCTCGATCTTGGCGATATCCAGCACATCGTTGATTAGGGCCAGCAGGTGCAGGGCAGAGCGATAGGCCTCTTGCAAAAAGTCCAGCTCCTCTTCGCGGTTTTCGGCCATCCCGTCCAGCACCAGCTTGATAAAGCCGATGATCCCGTTGAGAGGGGTGCGCAGCTCGTGGGAGGTGTTAGCCAAGAATTGGCTTTTGAGCTGGTTGGCCGATTCTGCTTGGGCACGGGCCTGCTCCAGCTCCTTATTTTTCTGGCGCAGCGTCTGGTTGGCTAACTGCAAGCGGGTTGCCAGTTGGCGACTTTGATCCAGCAAAATGGCGTGGGCAATGGCTGCGCCCAGGTAGGTGGCAATGCTCTGGAGTACCTGAATGTGGCTTGGCTGCCAAACAGGAACCCTGTTCGGATCCAGCATTTCCAGCCAGAGCAGGCTGTTGGCGTAGCCCTGGTAAGACATGGCAATGGCCAGATGTCGCCCCGCCTCCACCGGTTCTTCCTGTCTGAGGGCCTGCAACAAATGGGGGTAATCTGCCAGCTTCAGGGTCTGGTGGAGCAGGGAGGGATCCCCAGGATGGCGGCGGTACTCGGCATTGACCGTGAGGGAGTCTTGCCCCACCTCGTAGAGGGCCATCAGGCAGCGATCTACCTCAAACAGTTGCCCCAACTGCTCCACGGTCTGCTGGCACAGTTGCCGGATATCCAGGGAATGCCGGATGTTGCGCACCAACTGCGTCGTGATCCCCTGTACCGGATCGGCCGGGACAGGATGGGGCTGGCTGTTGGGGCTGCTGGCTCCTCCGGCCAGCGCAAAAGGTGTGGCCCCCAGCAACTTGCCCACCACCGAAATCGCCACCACCTCCCCTTCCGTGTCCCGTACAGGGTTGAGCGAAAGATGCAGATGCAACTTGTAGCGGGGCGAGAGCACCTGGCATTCGTAGGAGAGGGGATCCCCGCTTGCAAAGACCTGGTTGAGCTTGGCTTCGTACTCTCCAGCGTTGGCCACCTCCCAGATTTGCTGTCCGCTCACGATGTGCTGAGGGTGGATGCCATATTTCTCGGCATCTTCCCAGTAAAAACTCCAGAAGCGCCTCTGGCGATCCTGCGTGTAGAACATCGGAGTGGGTCGGAGGGCGCCCATTTGGGATGAAGCCACCATTGCGCTAGGGGAACGTAGGCCAAAACTCAGGTTTTTCCAGAGGAAGCCGGGCTGGCCGGATCAGAGGCCGGGCGGGTTAGTGGGGCAGAGTCCTTGTTGAGGCGGGCGAAGATCATGCGGCCTGCTGAGGTTTGAATGGCGCTGGTCACAACCACAGAGCGGGTTTTGCCCACAGAGCGCTGCCCTTCTTCCACCACCACCATGGTGCCGTCTTCCAAGTAGCCTACCCCTTGACCTGGCTCTTTTCCTTCGCGGGTGATCTTGATATCAAAGCTGTCGCCGGCAACATAGATGGGCCGCAGCGCCTCGGCCAACTCATTCACATTCAGCACCTTGACCCCCTGCAGAGCCGCCACCTTCTTCAGGTTGTAATCGGTGGTGAGCAGCGTTCCCCCCACGGTTTGGGTGAGGCGCACCAGCTTTTCATCGACAGTGGTCAGATCTGGATAGTTGGCTTCGTGAATAACGAAACGATCGGGGTAGGCCTCTCGCAAAGACTGCAGGGTATCCAAGCCTTTGCGGCCCCGCTCTCGTTTTTGGGCATCGGCTTTGTCGGCAATGGTCTGCAATTCCGTCAGCACAAAGCGAGGAACCACCAGGGTTCCTTCCAAAAAACCTGTCTCGATTAACTGAGCCACTCGGCCATCGATGATGGAGCTGGTGTCCAAAACCTTGGCCGTGGCAGCCACCACATTGCCCTCCGCCCAGAGGGCTGCCTGCAAAGCATAGTTGGGGTTAAACAGCCGCAGCAGCGAGGGGCCGTGGGTATCGGCCAGGCTGACCCCCAGGTAAGCAAAGGCCAAGCTGAAAAAGACCGAAGCCAGCGGCTCGAGGAACCTATTGAGTTGGGGGGGCAGGGGCAGCAAGTAGACAGGAGCCATGGCCAGATTGGCAATCACCAAGCCGATCACCAACCCCACCGAGCGGCTGATCAACACGTCCGGCGGCAGGGAGCGCACATTGGCCTCGAAGCGACGGTAGCTCCAGCGCACCAGGGATCCCAGAGCCAGTCCTGCCAGCACGCCAAAGCCGCTGGTGACGACACGGGCTCCTTCCACATTGGCCCCCTGAATGGCAGCAGGAGGGAGCAAATCCAGGCCATAAAACCCGAGGCCAGCTCCCGCCAACATGAAGATCGCGATCAGTAAAGCGTCTAGCATAAGAAAAAAGACGGCCCTGCTGAGTGGGTGATGCTGCTGGGAATAGGCAAATCTGCTTCCTACTCATTCTAGTCGTCTGGTGTTGGAGGGATCCGGACAACCAAGCCAGCCCTCCCCCAGAAGGATTCAGACTATGCTGAAATCATAGCGATCCCTTGCCAGCTTGAGGGATCTGTGGATAAACCGCTACAATCCAAATCTCAACGAGGCTAAAAGCAACCATGGCACAAGCACTGGAACTCAATACCGAGAACGTCGAGAAAGTCCTGAACGAGCTGCGTCCTTACTTGATGGCCGATGGGGGCAATGTGGAATTGGTGGAAATCGATGGCCCGGTGGTCAAGCTGCGCTTGCAGGGGGCCTGTGGAGCCTGCCCCAGCTCGACCATGACTCTAAAGATGGGCATTGAGCGCAAGTTGCGGGAGAGCATTCCCGATATTTTGGAGGTGGAGCAGGTATTCTGAGGGGCCCTGTAGGTTTTTGTGAGATTCCTTTAGGGTTCTTTATCATGTGTTGGATTATGTGCCTTGATAAATAGCCTCGGGTGGCTCTCTGCTCCCCACTTCTTTCTTCTGTGCCTTCTTCAGAGCTAGCGCATGTCTGTTCTCCTCTCCATCGCCATTCTCGCCCTGCTGATCCTGGTGCATGAGGCAGGGCACTTTGCGGCAGCCAAACTCCAAGGGATCCATGTCAACCGCTTCTCGCTGGGGTTTGGGCCGGTGCTGTGGCGATACCAGGGCAGGGAGACAGAGTATGCCATTCGCGCCCTGCCGCTGGGGGGCTACGTGGGCTTTCCTGACGAGGATGAACATTCCCCCTACCCGCCCGACGACCCGGATCTGCTGAAAAACCGCCCCGTGTTGGATCGCCTGGTGGTGATGAGTGCGGGGGTGATGGCCAACCTGCTCTTCGCCTATCTGGTGCTGGTGTTGATGTTCGCCTCGGTGGGGATCCCCTCGGTAACGCGCCTCCATCCCGGCATTCTCATCCCTCAGGTGATGCCCGATAGCCCGGCGGAGCGGGCCGGCCTGAAGGCAGGGGATGTGGTGTTGCAGGCAGCCGATCGCGATTACAGGGGGATTGCCGACGAGACGGCGGCCTTGGCAGCTCTGAACGATTTTCAGGTGCTGATCCGCAGCAGCGAGAACCGGCCCATTCCCCTGGAGGTGCAGCGTGGGGAAGGGGATCCCCTGCAATTGACGGTGATCCCAGAGGTGCGGGGAGAGACGGTGGCCATTGGAGTGACCTTGGCCCCCCACCAGGAGGTGACCTTGCGTCCCCCTCAGAGTGTGGCTGAGATCCTCACGGAGGCGGGAAATGCCTACCAGCGGGTGGTGATGCTCAATCTGAACGGCCTGCAGCAGTTGGTTCAGAATTTCCAAAGCACGGCTGCTCAGGTCTCCGGCCCGGTGGGGATCGTCAAGATTGGGGCGGATCTGGCCCGCGATGACGCCGCCAGCCTGTTTAATTTCACCGCTTTGATTAGCATTAACCTGGCCTTTCTCAACCTGTTGCCCCTGCCCGCCTTGGACGGGGGACACATTGCCTTTTTGATCCTGGAGGCGATTCGCGGCAAACGGCTGCCCAAGCATCTGGAGGAGCGGGTGATGCAGACGGGCTTGGTGTTGTTGCTGGGATTGGGGGTGGTGCTGATCTTCAAAGACACCCTCGCCATTGTCACCGGGTCGGGCTAGGGGAAGATGGCCAGCAAACGGGCCCTGCGCCAGCGAGCTTTGGAGATCCTGCTCCGGCTGAAGCGCCACTACCCCAACTCCACCTGTGCCCTCCACTACCAGACGCCGCTGCAGCTCTTGGTGGCAACCATCCTCTCGGCTCAGTGTACGGATGAGCGGGTGAATCAGGTAACGCCAGAGCTGTTTCGTCGCTTCCCGGATGCCCAGGCCCTGGCGACAGCGCCGCGAGAGGAGATCGAGGCTCTCATCCATTCCACCGGCTTCTATCGCAACAAGGCCAAACACATTCAGGAAGCCTGCCGCAAGATCTTGAGCGATTTCGGTGGTCAAGTGCCCCGCACCATGCCGGAGCTGCTCACCCTACCCGGCGTAGCCCGCAAGACGGCCAATGTGGTGTTGGCTCATGCTTTTGGCATCAATGCCGGGGTTACCGTCGATACCCATGTTAAGCGCCTCAGCCGCCGCCTCGGCCTCACTGAGCACGAGGATCCCGTGCGCATCGAAAAGGATCTGATGCAGTTGTTGCCGCAGGCGGATTGGGAGAACTGGTCTATCCGTCTGATCGACCACGGGCGGGCCATCTGCACTGCCCGCAGGCCTCTGTGCCAGCAATGTTTTTTGGTGGATCTCTGCCCCAGCGCTCCTCTTCTGGGATCGGCTGCACCGTCCGAGAAAACGGATAAAAAAGCTACAAAAGCCTCGCCGGCCTGAGATGATGGTTTCTAGGCGCCCCGCGTGGCTGAGCCCCCCATTCTTCCGGCGCTTGTTTTGGCCGCCCCTCGCCCTAGAATAAGCTCCATGCAGGATAAACCCATGTCAGTCGCGCCCCCCGTTCTGGTCATTGCCGGCCTGACGGGATCCGGGAAAACTTTGGCCATCCAGCAGTTGGAACAACTGGGGTACACCGGCCTAGAAGGGATCCCACCGGCCCAGGTGATCCCCTTGGTTGAGGCGATGCGGACCCATCACGCTGCTTTGGCCATCAGCTTGAATCTCCACGCCCAGGAGTACCGGGATCAAGTTCCCACCCTGGCTGCTTGGGTGCAATCGCAAGGGATCCCTTTCCTATTCTTGGAGGCCCGCTCCCCAGTGTTGCTCAACCGTCTCAGCGCCCACCGCCGTCCCCATCCCTACGGGGAAGCTGCCGGTTTGTTGGAGGCCATTGAGCAAGAGCGGCTGGCTCTGGCCCCGGTGCGGGAACGCTGCACCCACTGGTTGGATACCTCCGACCTCAATGCCCAGCAACTGCGGCAGCAATTGCAAGCTTTGGTGCAAGGGATCCCCCAGCCCCTCAACCTAAGGCTGGTCAGCTTCGGTTTCAAATACGGCGTTCCCCCCGATGCCAACTTGCTATTTGATGTGCGTTTTTTGCCCAACCCCTTCTTTCAGCCCCATCTGCGTCGCCTCACTGGGCAGGATCCCCTGCTGCAGGAGTTCTTGTTTGCGGATCCCATTACACAATCCACCTACCAGCACATCTTGTCCCTGGTCAAAGCGTTTTGGCCCCACTACCGCGCAGAGCGTCGCCCCCACCTGACTTTGGCTATCGGCTGTACCGGCGGTCAGCACCGCTCGGTGGCCCTGGTGGAGCGCCTGGCCCAGGATTTGCAGCCTTGGACTGTCCCTGCCGGCAACCACGCCCTTCCCGACCTGAATGTTCAGGTTCAGCATCGCCATCTGCTCGACTCTCAGCGGGAGCTGGAAGCCCGCTTTGGCCCGGTGCCCGGCGAAGTTGGCGTTGCGCAGCAACAGGTTAGGATCCCTTTGGCCGGCGTTCCTGCACCTTCCCATGCCTAAGCCTGTGCCCAGCAACAAGTCCGCCGCTTGGGGCATTCGTCGCCGCAAGGCTGCTTGGTCGGGAAGTGGCTGGAAATGGCTCTTTCCCGGTTTAGCCGTTAAACGCTGGCTGAGCCTGGCGGTTGGGGGCGTGCTGCTGATGGTGCTGGGCATTGCCATCTGGACGGAGTTGACCCCCATCTTTCGCCTGAAGCGGCTGATCGACATCACCCTGCGCTTGATTACCACTTGGATCCCGAACAACATCAGTGGCCCCCTGGTGACTGGGATCGGGCTGGTGATGGTGGTGCTGGGGTTTCGCAGCGCCATGCGCTCCATCGAGGATGTGCTGATCCCCGAGGGAGATGAAGCGCTGGTGGATAAGCTGTTGTCGCGGCGGCGTCTCAGCCGTGGTCCCCGCATTGTGGTACTGGGGGGCGGCACCGGCCTCTCCAACCTGCTGCGGGGTCTGAAGCGCTACAGCTCCAACATCACAGCCATTGTCACGGTGGCCGATGACGGGGGATCCTCAGGGCGTCTGCGGCGGGAGATCGGCGTTTTGCCCCCCGGCGATATCCGCAACTGTCTCACTGCTCTGGCCAACGAAGAAAAGCTGCTCACCGAGCTGTTTCAATATCGCTTCCAGTCGGGGGAAGGGTTGAGCGGCCACAGCTTCGGCAACCTGTTCATCACTGCCCTCACCGCGGTAACCGGCGGCGACTTGATTCGGGCCATCACTGCCACCTCGCAAGTCTTGGCCATTCAGGGGCGGGTGCTGCCGGCCACCCTGGCGGATGTTACCCTCTGGGCGGAGCTGAGCGATGGCCGCCGCGTGGTGGGAGAGTCCAACATTGCCAAAGCCGGAGGACGCATTTGCCGAATCGGCTGTGACCCCCCCAACCCTCCCGCCCTACCGGAAGTCATCGAGGCTATTGAGGCGGCAGAGTTTGTGGTGCTGGGGCCGGGTAGCCTCTACACCAGCATCATCCCTAACCTGTTGGTACCGGAAATTGTGGAAGCTCTGGCCAAAAATATGGCCCCCCACATCTACGTCTGCAACATCATGACCGAGCCAGGGGAGACGGACGGCTATACCGTTGGGGATCACGTCATGGCTCTGGATCGGGTGGCAGGAGTGCGCCTATTTGACGGCGTGCTGGTGCAGCGGGAGCCACCCTCCCCACGTGCTTTGGAGCATTACCGCCGCAGCGGTTCTGAGTTTGTGGTGTTGGATCCCGACAAACTGGCTTACCTGGGCTGCCGTGCCGTTTTGGCTAACGTCATGCAAGAGGATCCAGAGACCGGCTTGGTGCGCCACAACCCCGAACGCTTGGCTGCAATGCTGATGCGCTGGTTCGACAGACATCGCCCCCTCTAGCTTTGCCCAGGATGTCCTCTGCTGTTATTGCAGGCGGGAATAAGGGCGGGGATAGGGCTTGCGCATCTGTCGAGCCAGGTACACCTGAAAGGTTTGCGCCACCGCCCCTGCCCGCAGCAGAGGGATCTCTGCCACCGGTTCGATTTGTTCAAAATAGTCGCCGTAGGTGGCTGGGATCCCTGCCCTCGGCTGGAACAGCTTGGAAGTGATGAGCAGCCCATCCTGCCCCAGCCAATCCTGCGGCTGCGACCAAAAGGCAAAGCCCCGCAAATCTGCATCCAGGCAGGTCAGAGGCTTGTCCGTCAGCGGAGCCAGGGCCATGGCGATCTGACCGCCCAAAAAATAGACATTGGTAAAAACGAACTCTGCCTCCTCAAGGGCTTGAGCCAGGTGGGGATCCGTCCGAAACCGCTGCCGCAACTGCTCAATTTCAATGAGCTGAGTAGAGGGATCCTGCTCCACGGGCCACAGGCCCAGCCCGCCAGGAGCCTGCAGCAGGCCATAGCGCACATGGGCCAGCCCCACCCCCACCACCAAGCTGACCATCACCGCCGTCCCCACTAAGGTTCGCTTCGCTCCCGGCCACCGTTCCCAGAAGGATCCCAGCAGCAGCGTCAGCACCCAAAACCCCGGCATGGGCCAGGTGGGCAAGATGGGCCGGTAGCCTCCCATCAAGGTAAAGGCCAACACCAGCGGTAATCCACAGGCCAGGATCAAAAGGTGCTTGAGCTCTTCATCCGTCAGCCGCATCCCGCGGAGAATCTGCAGGGCCACCCGACCCGTCCCTGCCAAACTCGCCCACCCCAAAGGGATCCCCAAGCTGGGGAACAGGTAAAAGATTTCAGAAAGGATCGTCAGCCCCAGCGCTTGCAGTTGATACCCTGCCTCCGGCACCGCCCGCCCCCCCTGGAAGCGAAAGGAGACCCAATCCTGCTGAGCGTTCCAGAGCAGCACCGGGCTAAAGGCCAGCACAAAACCCAGCACCGCCAGCACCGTCCAGCCCGACCTCAAGGCACAGCGATGAACTGGGCTGAGCAGACAAAAGAGTACCAGGCCGAACCCCAAAGCCAAGCCGTGGTATTTCCCCAGACAGGCCAGCCCCACCAAGAGACCTATGAGCGCTAGCCTAGGCCCTGGCCGATAGCGAGCCGCCCCATAGACAGCCAATTTCCCCTGCCCCAAAGGAGCCGGAAAAAACTCCTGAGCGGCCACCCACAAGGTTGCTGCCGTAAAAAAGATCAGCGGGCTATCCGGCAAGGTCAGCACCCCAAACCCAATCCAAAGGATCGGCGCGATGCTGATAGCCGCCAAGCTGATCAGTCCTGCCCGATCAGAGAAAAGGCGCGCTCCGGTGTAGTAAAGGAGTAGGGAAGAGCCAGAATAGAGCAGCAGGGATCCCAGTCGAATAGAAAAAGCCGACACCTGACCGGTCAAAAGAGGCCCCAAGCCCGTTGTCCAGGCCACCAGCGGCGGATGGTCAAAATAGCTCCAATCCAGATGGCGGGTGTAGAGGTAGTAGTAGGCTTCGTCAAAGCCCGGCGGCAAAAGGGCAGCCACCAGGCCCCGCATGAACAAGCCCAACCCCAGGATTAGCCAAACCGCTCTAGGCAATGGAGGGGATCCCTATGGGCAGATGGACAGATCTAACTTACCTTGAATACCTCTCGGGGCTACGTCCCTCTAGCACTATGACTTTGTTTCCCGCAAAAAAATGACCGGACACCCCAAAAATTGACCCAGCTTCTCGGCCTCTGCCCGCGCCTCTGGTTCCTTATCAGTGTAGCAGACTGACAGCAAAGGTTTCCGCGATTGCAATTTCACTTCTACCGAAAAGAATTCAACAAAATTCCTTTTGGCCTGAACCAAAATCTGCTGTACATCTCCAAAGGAATAAGTTTTCCGCCCTAGCGACCCAAAAGGAGTAAGGTGCTCCTCTTGGATTTGGTACCTAGAGCGGTCAAACGTTAGACGGCGACACCAAAAAGACACCTTCAGCATGAGAGCTCCTACCCAAAGAAGTAGAGCCAGAAATAGCCCTGGAAGGAGAGAATACAAGATCGCAAACACTAACTCCAGTAAGTGAAATCTATCGATATCTATCAAGAGCCGACTCTCTGTACTGTTCACAAAAGAATCAACGCGCCTTGCCAATTCCTGAGCTTCACTTTCACCAAAGGCCAACCAGGCTGGAGTTTCCCCTGTAGGCTTTTCCAGCGTGACATAGTAGCGCTCAGTCCTTTCTCCGTCGTCATCCTCCACAATTTCAGTTTTGACTGCAGCTCCTCTTACATCTATGTGAAGTGTAGTTTGGCTCGGCAAAGGTAGAAACGGCTGGAAAGACACTTCACAATTAACCGTAGACTGGTCAACTCGAAAACAAGTGAAACGGCGCTCACCCTGGGAAGACCAGATCGAAGATAAAGCCATAAAAAGGATGAACGCAAAGAAACAGATAAAAACAAAAGTAGCAAGAGACCCAAGGAAACCTACAGAAGACTCTTGGTACACGCGCTTGTTGGGGCTCTCCTCCACGCATTTCATAGACTCAACTCCGGGAAAGCTGAATTTGTTCAGATTATTACTTACTAGTCCGTCGGTTGTCTGTTTCCGAGAGTACAAGGCACTTGAAAAATTACAAAAAGCTGTGAATTCTCCGATTTCGGCTGCGCTGTATCCAGATTCTCCTTATCCTTAGCTGGCAGGGGAAGTTGGGGTATCGGCTGCGCGAAGGGCTGGGGAAATGTTTCCAGTCAAACAAGTTAAAGTATGGACTGCTGGATGAATGCAAGTAAAGGTTAGGCTTTCCGCATTCATGTTCTGAGGCATTCAGTTATCTCCAGTACTCTAGAATTGCTGGGGCTGCTCTTCGGGACCCCTAAGGTTTCTCTCAAAAGCTAGAGGGCGGCAGGGTTGCTACGCAGCGCTGACATGAAGGTGAGATGAGGGCCAAACTAGCGGTGGTGCCTACATGGGGATGGTGATGGAAGGTAGATCTAGGGCTGGAGTAAGGCGGCTTGTGCCGAAAACCCTGGAGACAAGGCAAAATGGCCGGCAACTTGCTCAACGGCGCCGACGCAGAGGTTCTTGGATCCCTTCACCGCGAAGCTCCAGGCAGTGGGGAACAACGCTGGGATGGCTCTTGGGGAATCGGATCCCGACGGCCCGCCAGCTTGACTTTCGCGCCGGCATGACCGGACTGGCTTTGATCATCGCCCTATTTGTAACAGGAGCACGTCTGGTTTATTTGCAACATCAACAGGCACCCCTATTGCAGCAGCGAGCCGAAGCCCAGCAGCGAGCCCAGCTAAGACCTTTCATTCCTCGTCGCTCAATTGTGGATCGTCATTCTATTGCCAAGCAGCAGGCAGAATTGCTGGCCGTAGATCGCCCCGTCTATACTCTCTGGGCCCATCCCCGCCTCTTTGGCAAACGCACTCCAGAGGAAATTGCCACCGCTCTTGCTCCCCTGTTACGGCGTCCGGTGGAGCAACTGACGCAGCGGCTGTCGGTTAATCATGCGGTGCGGGTGGAGCGCTGGGTATCCCAGGAGGTGGCGGATCAAATTCAGGCTCTGCATCTGGATGGCCTGGAGCTGGTGAGCGAGCGGCAACGCATTTACCCCCAAAAAGAGATGGCCGCTGAGGTGGTAGGCTATGTAGATTTGGATCATCAGGGCCAAGCGGGAGTGGAATATTCCCGGCAAGAGCTGCTGGAGCGTACCGTTCAACCTGTTACTATTCCTCGCGATGGCTACGGACGACTGTTGGCTGCCGAGGTGCCGGAAGGGCTGCTGCAATCTGGCGAGACGGTGCTGCAACTTACCCTAGATATGCGCCTGCAAAGAGCTGCCCGCGCTGCCCTGAAAGTGCAACTGGAGCGGTTTCGAGCCCTGCGGGGCACGGTGATTGTCCTCCAGCCCCAGACAGGGGAAATCCTGGCGCTGGTGAGCGAGCCCACCTATGACCCCAACCGCTACTTTGAGTATGACCCCGGTCTTTTTCGCAACTGGGCCGTAACGGATTTGTATGAGCCGGGATCCACCTTCAAGCCCATCAACATTGCCATTGGGTTGGATGCTGGAGCCTTTACAGCAGATGAACGGGTCTATGACGAGGGTCGGATTCTCATCGGTCAGTGGCCCATTCAAAATTACGACTACCACCAGCGAGGGGCCCATGGCTGGATGAGCGTCACGGATATCCTGCGGCAATCCAGCAATGTGGGTATGGTACACCTGATGCGCAAGCTGGATCCCCGCCAGTACTACAATGCCTTGGTGCGGCTGGGGTTCAACGAGCGCAGTGGCGTGGATTTGCCCTTTGAGCCGGCCAGCCGCTTGAAACCGCTGCGACAGTTTGTTACGGTGCCGGTGGAGCGGGCCACTGTCGCTTTCGGCCAGGGGCTGGCCCTCACTCCTCTACAGTTGGCTGCCATGCACTGCATCATTGCCAATGGCGGACTGAAAGTACAGCCCCATGTGGTGCGAGGCTTGGTGGAAAAGGATACGGATACTCTGGTTTGGGGATCCCCGCAGCCGCAGCCGGTGCGGGTACTATCCGAGCAAGCCACGCTGGCAGTGCGTATCCAAATGCGGGATGTGGTGGACTTTGGCACGGGGCAATCGGCCAAGATCGAGGGGTATGAGATCGCTGGCAAAACCGGCACTGCCCAGAAAGCCGGGCCACGGGGGGGCTATTTGCCCGGCAAGCGCATCACCAGTTTTGTGGGCTACTTCCCGGCCATTCGCCCCAATTACGTGATCTTGGCGGTGATCGACGAGCCCCAGGGGGAAGATGCCTTCGGCTCGACGACGGCTGCTCCCGTTGTTCGCTCGGTGATCCAGGAGATCATCGCCCTAGAGGGGATCCGCCCCAACTCTACTTAGCGCAGCCATAGGAACAAGGGGCGAAGGTGGATGCCAAAGGGGGCCCAGACAGTGAGGAAATGAGCGAAATGCCCATACCTCCGGATTGGCTCTTCCTGGAAAAAGCCATACTCAAGACTGGCCACCCGTAGAGTCCGACTTAACCTCCGCACTCCTCCAGCTCAGCTTGGAGTTGAGGTAGAAGTTCCAGAATACGACAACACCGATGGCAATTAAGTTGGCCAACAAATAATGAATGCCCAAGCGCTCGCTCAGCAAGGTCACCAGTGAAGTGTTGAGAACCAAGCCAATTAAGCAGATAACGTTAAACTTCGCCAACCGCTGCAGGCGATTCCAGGGCCCCGGCTGCAAGCGGGTCACATGGCGAAAAGTCCACAGGTCGTTCCAGAGGAAGTTATTGAGAATGGCCACCTCCGAAGCAACCAGCTTACTGGTTATGAGATCCCATCCTAAGTTGGTGGGATCGTGCAAAACATAGAGCAAAGCCATGTCCACCAAGGTGCCGGATAGGCCAACCGTGCTGAAGCGCAAAAAGGATCCCACCTGCCCTAGCGAAAAGCGCAGCACCATCAGGTGGTGGAGATATTGGAGACAAGTTTGCAGTTGGATTTTGCTCTCCCCGTTTTGGCGCTCCTGAAAGATGTAGCCGACTTCAGCAATGGTTTTCACCCGGCCCCGCGCCAGCACCTCGATCAGCAGCTTGTAACCCTTGGGGTTGAGCGGGATCCCGGCAATGGCTTGGCGTCTGACCAGAAACAGTCCGCTCAACGGATCGGAAACACGGCTGAAAACTCCCGGCAGCAGAACCAGCCCAATCCATTGGGCCCCGCGGGAGACAATGCGCCGGCCCAGGCTCCAGTGGCTCACCCCTCCCGATGGTGCATAGCGGCTGCCCACCACCAAATCTGCCCCTTTCTGGATGAGCGGCCACAATTTGAGGACAATCTCCGGCGGATGCTGCAAATCCCCATCCATAACCCCCAACACCTCGCCGCGGGCAGCTTGCCATCCTCGCACCACTGCTGTAGCCAGGCCCCGTTCCCGCTGCCGGCAGATAACGCTGAGTTGGGGAAACTCCTCCTGCAGCTCCTGGGCCAACTTGGCGGTGTGATCCGGGCTGTTGTCATCCACCACAATCAGCTCATAGGCCCCCGGTAGAATCGTGTCTAGGTGGGCACACAATTGTCTGACCAAGCTGCCAATGCTAGAGGCTTCGTTGTAGGTGGGAATGACCAGCGAAAGTTGCACAGGGCTGGGGCAAGACAAAGGCGGGATCTGAAGAGGGACTACAGGGGGATGGGTGGATGAAGCAGGAGCTACATAAGGCATAAAGACTCAGTCCCGCTGACGCGAACAGCAGGCCATCCAAAAACAATGAAACAAAGACTCTCAGCCCAGGGCTGCAGATCCCAGGACTGCCTTGGTTCACATTGGATCCACAGAACGATCCCCTATCGTACTGATCGATGAGCCGCAGGGCTAGACCTTTCTCCACCTACTTAGCTTCTGAGGACTCCGTCTCACTGACGCGAACGGGAGAGGTCACCTGGCTAAGGGGATCCCGTGGAGTGGCTCATCGACACCGGGATCCGGGCCTGAGCAGAGGCAGTCTCAGGCAGCGAGGGGGCAGGGGTGAAACTGGGGTAGGGGATGCGCTCGTGGTTGGATTCCCGCCAGACCTCCACGAAAGCGTCTGCCACCACCTCCAAATCCTCCAGCGTCAGCCCACTATCGACCAACTGGCCATCTTGCCAACGGGCCTGGGCAATTTTGCGGACAACAGCTTTTGCCCGCTCGACCACATCGGGGCCGAAGCCATCGCTCAGAGTCATGCTGCGCAGGGCGGCTTCACAGGCATCGGCCATCATCACCACCCCCGTCTCCTTGCTCTGGGGGATCGGGCCATCGTAGCGGAACGGCTCTTCGGGTACGGGCTGACCCCCGGCTTTCATCTGGGCTTGATGGTAAAAGTAGGCAATCAGAATTGTGCCCTGGTGCTCAGGGATAAACGCCTGGACGGCGGTAGGCAGGTTGTATTGCTTGGCCAGGCGCAGGCCATCGCTGACGTGGGCCTTGATGATCTGAGCACTGCGATAGGGATCGTCCAGTTGGGTGTGGGGGTTGAGGCTGCCCATCTGGTTCTCGATGAAGTAGCGGGCCTGCAGCATCTTGCCGATGTCGTGGTAAAGAGTGCCGGTGCGCACCAGCTCCACGTTGAGGTTCAGCTTCTGGGCAGCCCGTTCTGCCAAAGTGGCCACAAGCAGAGTGTGCTGGAAGGTGCCGGGGGCCTCTGCAGCCAGCCGCCGCAGCAGCGTGCGATTGGGATTGCTCAACTCGATCAGACGAATGGGGGTGGCTAAGTCAAATAGGCGCTCCAGGTAGGGGCTGGCTCCCAGGGCAACAATGCTCCATCCCAAGCTGGTTCCCCCTGCCAAAGCCATGGCCAACAGGTCGATGCCACCGGTGGTGGCCAAGCTAACCGCCCCGTAGGCCAGCATCTGCACCGCTGCCGCTCCTCCTCCCAACAAGGCCAGCTCTTCGCGGGAACGGGAACGCCCGGCCAGGGCAGAGGCCACCACGCTGCCGGAGAGCAAGGGTACAAGGGTGAGCAGGTTGACAGGGGAGACCAAGGGCAAAAACAGCGCCTGGCCTACCACCACCACCAAGCCCAGCCCTGCCCCGTAAAAACTGCCCAGCAACAGCCCCACTGCCGGCAGGGAGCTGAACTCCAGCTTGAACAAGGCCGCCAAAAGGGGAGCGGTCAGGGAAACTATGAGGATCAACACCCGATCCCGGCGGCGCAACCCTGGCCGCAAGCGTTGCTGCAGAGGCACAAAGACAGCCAGGCCCATGCCCATCACTCCGGCCACTCCCACCAAGCCCCAGATGTTGATCCCGCGCTGGGTGAGCCCAAAGTGGTCCAAGATGAGGAAAATTTCGGGAGTGATGACCTGATCTGCTCGCACGATCACCTGGTTCTCGGCAACCGAGATCAGAACCGGCTCGACTTTTTCCAGCTCGGCGCGGATGCGCTGCTCGGTGCGCTGGGGATCCACCTCCACGTTGGGAATGAGCACCTGCTGCAGCCACTGATAGACCAGGGCCTGCAGCTCCTGTCGTTGGGCGGCGCTGCCCGGAAAAATCAAATCGTCCAGTTGGGCTTGGATCCCTTCGGCGCGAACTTCGCGGGGCAGGCCATCCACAATCCCTATCTTCTGCAGGCGCTCCAAGACCCGCCGGCTCAAGGTTTGCAAATGCTGCCAATCCGCATCTGCCAAGTTGAGAACTGTGGCCGGAACAGGGGGGGTGAGCTGCTCCAGAGCCGGCAAAGCTGCCCGATAGCGCTGCTGCGCCGCTTCCACCTGGGCAATCAACTGGGTATAGGGATCCGTCGCCGCCATCTGGGTGGCCGATCCGTCCAACCAGACCCGCTGCCAAACCTCGACAAGCTCTTGCTTGGCCCGCTGCTCCGGAGGAAGCTGCTCCGGTCGCCCCGAAGAAGGCTCTTCCAAAGGAGATGGGGTGGCTGCACGGGCGCGGATGGCCTCTTGTCGGGCGCGAGCCTGAAGGAGTTCCCACTCCTCTGGGGAAAGCTGGCGCAGATAGATCTGCGTTGGCAGAGACAGCAACTGGACAGAAACATAGGGCAGAGAACCTGCCTCTTGGCGGATGGCCTCCACCTCAGCCAGGAGAGCCTCCAGATTTTGCCGCATGCTGTCGTTGGCGGTGCTGTTGATTTTAAGGGCCTGAACCACCCGCCGCCGCGCCTCAGCTTGTCGGGCCTGGGTAGCCTCCACATCTTCAATCTCCGCCGCAGCAGGGGCAAGAAACGTCTGCGGGGAGCGGCTGCCGACGGTCAGTTGTGGTTCGTTGTAGTAGCGGATCCCGTGGACAGCAGTGAGGGAGAGAAGCGCTATGGCATAGCCAGCAACCCGTTCCGAAAGGGAGAGCCTGCTCTTTCGAGGGGGGGCTGCCTGGCATCCCCGAGTCCAGTGTTCCGCGTTCGCGTCGGCAGCGCGAAGGGCTTTGGGCGTGAGCGGGTTTTTCATGGATTGGCCTGGCAGCGTCTTTCTCTTTTCTATCCCCTTTTGGCCGGGTAGCCCAGGAAGAGGATCTCAATCGCCGATGGTAATCTGCCCCACCATACCTGCTTCTGCATGGCCGGGAATGGTGCAAACCAAAGCGTAGACTCCAGATTTCAGGGGAATAAATTGCCACTCCACCGAAGCGCCTGGCTTCAGTTCCAATTCTCGGATCTGGCCCTTAATTTCCACGCCGGCCACGTCCAACTTACGGGTCCAAACGGCATCGGCAAAATCTTTGGCGCTGAAATAATGTTTCAATTGGCTGGGGTTGCTCAGGCGAAGACGGTAGAGGCTGCCGTTGTGAAAAGACAGTTCCTTGGGCGCAAACACCAACTGATTGTCGGCAGTACCCAACTCAATAACCTTCTCCTGCGGCGTTTGTCTGGAGAGATCCCGCGCCTGCGCCAGGCCAGGGATCCCAATCATGAGGGCCGATAGCCAGATTCCCAGCACCAGGAAATGACAGAACCTGTTTAACATTGCAACAACGAGGAGAGAGGAAAGAGCAAAGAGAAAAGAGCAACGAGGAGAGAGAAAAGAGCAAAGAGAAGAGATTTCTCCTTCTCACTTCTCACTCCTCCCTTCTCACTCCTCTGCGAGTAGCCTGGAAATTTAAGATAGCATCTCTAGGCGGAGAGGTTTTGATTCCCTTCTGCCCTGTCTAGCCATCCACATCCTCGTAGAGCTGCACGGCTGGGGCTTCCTCTCCGTCTTTCCTTATTTCAAGGGCTACCGCAGCGGCGTAGCCACCGGCAACCTGAAGCGGTAAGGTCACCCAGCGGGAGTCCTCGCCCAAAGCTGCAGAGCCGGCCAGACCCCTGCCTGTTCCCTTCAGGAGCGCCTCCTTTTGTGTCCACATTTGAAAGAAAAGGGCATCCCGCTCTGGAGCTGGACAGCTGGCCAAACGGCCCTGCTCAGCAGCCGAAAAATAGCGTTGGGCGATGCGCTGCCAGCGGAGCACAGGTCGAACCCATTCCAGATCCACTCCAATGCGGTATTGCCATCTCAGGCCGATCAGGACGCGCTCGTGGGAGTGGCTGAGGTTAAACTGCAGCGGCAGGGGTGGATCCCGCCAGTAGGGTTTGCCGGTAGAACTGTGGTCGAGGGGGATCCCCTGGGGCGGAATGCCGCTGTAGCGGCTAAGCAAGCTCCGCAACCCAAGACGACCGGCCAGAAAGCGGCGCCGATCTGCCGGCAGTTGTAAACGCTCTGCCCGCCGACATTCTTCAGGGGAAAGAAGGCCGAGCTGGGGGAGCAACTTCTCCAACGGGGGGACTGTCTGCAGCCAAAGATGCACCTCTGACTTTCCCGACAACGGCTGCAGGGATCCCCCTGTGGCGACTGCTACCTCGCTGAAGTTGGATCCAGACAACTCTGAAAACTGAGGATAGGGTAACATGGCCTTGAATTGGTGGAGTTGGCAACACCACCCAGACAGTACACCCTTTCCTGTACGCGCTCGCGAGACCTGGTCTGACCTGATGCCCTCCTTCCACTATCCCCCCCGTCCTGACCGTGTCCGCGCAGCTCGTCAGCAGGCTATTCGTCAGGGGATCCTCTGGCTGTTGTTGGGGTTCACGGCTGTGTTGGCGGGTTCTGCCGGTGCCCTCCTGGCCGTGATGTTGCCCCGTCAGGTGATCCCAACTTCCCTCACACCTGCAGAACAAGAAGCCTTCCGTCCTGATGCCTTACGGGCTGCGGCTCTGGATCGCTCGTTGCATATCCTCATTCTCGGCACAGACAACCCGGATCCCAGCCTGGTCACAGAACGGGATCGCCTCAACACCCGCACCGACACCATTCTCTTGGCCCGCTTTGATCCCCAGGCGCGGCGGATTACCGTTTTGTCCATCCCCCGCGACACTCGTGTGCGCTTGCCTGGCTTTGGTGTGGCCAAGATCAATGCTGCCAACTTGGCAGGGGGCCCGGCGCTGACGGCTCAGGTGGTCAGCCACTTGATGGGTGGGATCCCGATTGACCGCTACATTCGCCTCAATACCGACGCTCTGGAAGAGCTGATCGATGCGGTGGGCGGCGTGGAAATCTACGTGCCGGAACCGATGCAGTACGCAGATCACACCCAGCAGTTGTTCATCCACCTGGAGCCCGGCTGGCAACGCCTCAACGGGGAACAAGCCCACCACTTTGCCCGCTTTCGCCGCGATCACCTGGGATTGGGGGATATCGGTCGGGTGCAACGGCAACAGGAATTGCTGCGGGCCCTGAGCCGGGAACTGCTCTCCCCTGCTGTCTGGCCGCGGATCCCGAAGATTTTGCAGGTTATCCGCACCAACCTCGATACCAACCTCACCTGGGAAGAGGTTCTGAGCTTGGCCAAGTTTGTCCTCACCTCTGGGGGCGATCGCATCGACCTGGTGCTGCTGCCGGGCCGCTTCAGTCAGCCGGGAGAATTCTCCACCAGCTACTGGCTGCCGGATCCAGCCGGGATCCGACGGGTGGCCGTCTCCCACTTTGGCCTGGAGGCAGAGGTAGCCCGCATTCCTCCACACCGCCTGCGCATAGCCGTGCAAAACGCAACCGGAGAGCCGGGGATGGCCCGCCGTATGGTGCAAGAATTGGTGAGACAAGGATACGTCCATGCTTTTGCCGTGGAAGACAGCACTCAGGTGCTGCAGCAAACGGAGATCCTCGCCCAGAGCGGGGATCGCGAAGGAGCCAAACAGATCCGCGCCGCCGTCGGCCTAGGAGAGATGCGGGTAGAGTCCACCGGCGTTCTCAACTCCGACGTCACCATTCGGATCGGCCAGGATTGGGCCCAACAACTTGCTTTGGATGAAGCGCTCCGCACCACTGATGGGAACGGCCAAGCCCAAGCTCCGCCCGGAGCAGCTCAGCTCTAGAGAGCCGGTTCGGTTGCGAGTGCGGATTTCCGAAAAAGAGCCTGCTTGTCGGGGGCTTCTCAACCTCTGTAGATTAGCACTGAGCTTGTTTGAGTGCTGAGCCACCTATGACCGTGCTGGAACAGGGATCCATCACCATCCACACCGAGAACATTTTTCCCATCATCAAGCAGTCTCTCTACTCGGATCGAGAGATCTTCTTGCGGGAGCTGATCTCCAATGCTGCTGATGCCATCACCAAGCTGAAGATGGCCAGCCTTGCCGGCGAAGTGGCAGATCTCCCAGAGCCGGAGATTACGATTGCCCTCAACAAGGAGGCCAAGACCTTAGCGGTGGCCGATAACGGCATTGGCATGACTGCCGAGGAAGTGAAAAAATACATCAACCAGGTGGCTTTTTCCAGCGCTGAAGAGTTCATTCAAAAGTACAAGGGCAAAGACGCAGAGCAAGCAATCATTGGCCACTTTGGTCTAGGATTCTACTCCTCCTTTATGGTGTCGCAGCGGGTGGAGATCGACACCCTCTCCTATCGGCCCGGCAGCACGCCGGTAAAGTGGGCTTGTGACGGCACCACTACTTTTACCCTCTCCGATTCTGAGCGCTCCAGCATCGGCACCACCGTTACCCTTTACATCACCCCCGAAAATGAAGAATACCTGGAGCCAAGCCGCATTCGGGAATTGGTTCGCAAATACTGCGATTTCATCCCCGTTCCCATCAAATTAAACGGGGAAGTGATCAACAAGCAAAAGCCCCTGTGGAGAACCTCACCTTCCGAACTCAAAGATGAGGATTACCTAGAGTTTTATCGCTACCTCTATCCCTTTCAAGAGGATCCCCATTTCTGGGTGCACATCAACACCGACTATCCCTTCATCGTGCAAGGGATCCTCTATTTCCCCAAGTTGCGCCCGGATATTGATCCCACCAAGGGTCAAGTCAAGCTGTTCTGCAACCAAGTCTTTGTCCAAGATAACTGTGAGGAAGTCATCCCCAAGTTCCTCCTACCTCTGCGGGGGGCCATCGACAGTCCGGATATTCCCCTCAACGTCTCTCGCAGCTTCTTGCAAAATGACCGCACCGTAAGACGCATTGGGGATCACGTTGCCAAAAAGGTGGCGGATCGTCTCAATGAACTGTACAGGGAAGATTACGAAAAATACGTCAAGGTCTGGCCCGACATCAGCCTCTTTATGAAGTTTGGGGCGATGAACAACGACAAGTTCTTTGCCCAGATTAAGGATATTCTCATTTTCCGAGTGGCCGGATCCCCTGCTGACAAACCCGAATATGTGACCCTGAAAGCGTACCTGGAGCGCACCCGCGACAAGCAAAACAAGCGAGTTTACTACGCCACCGATGAGGCTGCCCAGAGTGCCTACATCGATCTCCACCGCTCTCAAGGACTGGAAGTGATCATGCTGGATAGCTGGATCGACAGCCACTTCAGCAGCTTTTTGGAGCGGGAATACAAAGAAGAAGGGATCCAATTTAAGCGGGTGGACTCTGAGCTGGACGAAACGCTGGTAGATAAAGACAAAGCCGCCGAAATTGTGGATCCGGTCACGCAAAAAACCCGCAGCCAAAAGTTGGTCGATCTCTTTCGGCAGGCCCTGGGCAAAGACAAGTTGCAGATCAAAGCAGAAGCTCTTAAATCAGAGTCGGTTCCGGCCATGATCTTGCTGCCGGAGACGCTGCGGCGCCTGCAGGAGCTCAACGCCGTCATCCAGCAAAAGCCGCTGGAGTTTCTGGAAGAGCACACGCTGGTTCTGAACACGGCCCATCCCCTTATCCAAAACCTGCAGTCTCTTGCCGATCAGGGTCGGGATCCCGACTTGGTTCACCTCATCTGCAATCACATCTACGATTTGGCTTTGATTACCCAGAAAAGCTTTGATCCAGCAGCCGCGCGGGCCTTTGTGCAGCGCTCCAACGAAGTGCTGACTCGGCTCACCCGCCCTCAATAGGCAGCGCTGTCCAGGGTAGACTGCAGGGCTTCCGCTCCACCGGGCAGAGACGGACGGGATCCGGCCCCGTTGCCGCTGTGGCCGTAGCTGCCTTGGAGCACGGGGGCAACTTGGCGCATCAGCGTCGCCATCTCCAGGGCACTCATGGCGTATTCCCAACCTTTGTTGCTCTTGACCCCGGCCCGCTCCAGAGCCTGCTGCAGGGTATCGGCGGTGAGGATCCCGAAAATGACCGGCACTCCGGTACGAAATCCTGCCGCCGCAATGCCTTTGGAGACCTCCGCCGCCACATAGTCGAAGTGGGGAGTTTGCCCGCGAATCACTGCCCCCAGGCAGATGATGGCGTCATAACGGCGAGATTGGGCCAGTTGGTGGGCCAGCAAAGGCACCTCAAAACTGCCCGGCACCCAGTAGTAGTCCACCTGCTTGCTCTCCGGGCCGACATCCACACCATGCCGCTTCAGCGCGTCCTGGCACCCTTCTAACAATTTGCCGGTGATTAGGTCGTTAAACCGACCGATGACAATGGCCAGACGCAGATCCTCCGTCTGAACAAAATTGCCCTCGTAAACTGCCATCTGCGCTGCTCCAGACCTACCCAAGAGAAGAATAAGCGGGCCGACACGGCAAAACCACGCTTTCCCATCCTAATTCAGTAAACTACCCGACCCTGACTGCTTCGCAGTACAGGGCGGGCTTTCGGTAGCCCTGCAGTTGGCAAGCCAACCACGAACCTCTAGGCTGGTTTACAGCAGCCCCCAAAAGCGCAATCACATTCGCACCATTCAAATCCGCATCCCCTTCCCATCCACAGTGTCCACACTTAAACTTCTTTCCACTGCGATAGGATTGCGTAGGATCGGGATGGATGTGCAAACACCGGTGGCAGGTCTGCGACGTGTAGGCAGGCGGAACCAGCACCACAGGTACTCCGGCAATGGCAGCCTTGTAGACCACGAACATCCTAAGCTGGTAGAACGCCCAGTTATTGGTTCTGCGGCGCTCAGCTTTGCTGCGTGGCTGTTGATTGACCCTTTCCCGGATCCCTGTCAAGTCTTCCAGAGCAATAGCGCTGTTTGTGGTCTTTGCCCTAGAGACAATAGCTTTGGAGATGCGATGATTGACCCACGCCTGAAAGCGCCTCTCCTTGCCAGACAGCCGTTGCAACAGTTCTCTGCATCTGCGCCGCGAACTGCGGGTGCCCTTACTGGCTTTGCGTTGGAGTACCGCCCTCAACCGGGAGTGATGGTCTCGGACTTTGTTCAACTGCTGTCCATTCCAGTTATCTCCTTCCGATGTATGAGCAATATCCGTCCTTCCCAAATCCACGCCCAGCACTCTATCCGTGCGTTGCGGTGGGGATGGCTCCGTTTCCACACAGATCTGAATAGAGTAGGAGCCGTCTTTACGCTTGACCAGAGTGGCAGATTTGGGATTGGAGCCTGCCAGCCGTTCTCTCTGGTAGCGGCCAATCGCCAGCTCAAAGCGCTCCCGACCCTCCACCGTGGTCAGCGACACCGACCAGTCTTTCTCGCGAAACGAGAAGATACGGGCATCGTAGGTCGCAAAGCCTCTCTTGAACGCTTTGACCGGACGGTTTTCCTGTCGGGCAACTTTACGGGCACCGGCCAGCCGTCTGCAGACCTGCTGGTCGCGTAAGCGGGACGTAGTCCTTGCCAAGTTACTGGACAAGCCAAACCGAGCGCGAATCTGGTAATAGCAAAGGGACTGGAGTTTGACTGCGTTGACTACTTTTTCTGGTGTGTTTTGGTTGACCCAGTTCAACGCCTGCACAAAGGCATCCATTGTCGCATCCAACTTTGCGGCTTGCGACTGGGACACCTTGAGCTTGCAGGAGACGGTCAGGACTTGGGTCATGGTTCTATCATAACTTCCGCATTCCTCCCGACACTGACCCTACGGGTACAGTGCGGGGCTCCTGCGATTTCTAGCTGAAATTGCCCGCGCCCAAGGGATCAACTACTTTCTGCTCTCTTTTACCGACCTGCTTGGGATCCAACGGGCCAAGCTGGTGCCTGCCTCAGTTATCGACTTCATGGCAGAGGGTCAGGCTGGATTTGCCGGGTTTGCTGCCTGGTTGGACTTGACGCCTGCAGACCCCGATGTGTTTGCCCAGCCGGAGCGCGAGCGCCTGTTTCAACTGCCCTGGCAGCCGGAAGTGGCCTGGATGCCTGCCGATCTAGTCCAGGTCAACGGGGATCCCTTGCCACAAACCCCCCGCTGGGTGTTGAAGCAGGTGTTATCCCAAGCAGAAGCCATGGGCTTTCAAGTCAAGACGGGGATCGAATGCGAGTTCATGCTTCTGTCGCCCGAAGAGTGGGCCATTTCCGATGAGCGCGACCAGCAGGCCAAGCCCTGCTATGACCAGCAAAGTTTGATGCGGCGTTTTTCGGTGATCCGGGACATCTGCGATGGCATGCAGAAGCTGGGCTGGGATCCCTACCAAAACGATCACGAAGATGCCAACGGCCAATTTGAAATGAACTGGCGGTTTGACGATGCCCTAGTTACGGCTGATCGCCACGCCTTTTTCAAATACATGGTGAAAAGCATTGCCGAAAAGCATGGCTATCGAGCTACCTTCATGCCCAAACCCTTTGCCCATCTGACGGGCAACGGCTGCCACACCCATATTTCTCTTTGGCAGGGGGAGCAAAACCTATTCGCCGATCCCCAAGGGGAATTGGGGCTTTCTCAACTGGCCTATCACTTCATCGGCGGGGTGCTACACCATGCGCCTGCTTTGTGTGCCCTCACCAACCCGACGGTCAATTCTTATCGCCGCCTCAATGCCCCCGTCACGCTCTCTGGGGCCACCTGGTCTCCCAATACGATCAGCTACAGCGGCAATAATCGCACCCACGCCATTCGGATCCCGGATGCCGGGCGGTTTGAACTGCGTTTGGCCGATGCTGCTGCCAATCCCTACCTTTTGGCTGCCGGTCTCATTGCCGCCGGCCTGGACGGGATCCAACACCAACGGGATCCTGGCCCCCGCTGCGACAACAACACCTACACGGATCCCCTCCCCAATGCCCAAACGTTGCCCGGCTCTCTGGTCGAAGCCCTCAACCACTTAGACCAAAGTACCCTATTCCGTAGCAGGCTGGGGGATCCCTTTGTGAATGCCTACCTCAAGCTCAAACGCCAACAGTGGCAGGAATACAACCGTCAGATCACGCCCTGGGAGCGGGAAACAACCTTGGATTGCTAGCCCGGTAGTTGTTGTTATCTCATTACACCTTGAGAGAGGGCTTCCAACTGGCCTGGAGTGACCCTAAACCTGGGCCAACTGGTGTTGAGCTGCCTGCCGCATCACCTCTACTGGCACAGGCTTGCCTCCCAGCCAAAGCGATAGAGCCTTGGCCCCCTGGTGAACCAGCATCTCTAGTCCACTGATGGGGGTATGTCCCAACTCGGCGGCCATCCGCAGCAGAGGAGTGGGATCCGGCACATAGATCAGGTCGTAGACGATGGCACCCGGAGACAGCAGGCCCAGTTGCTCCCGGCTCAGGGGGGAAAGCCCTTGACCGGCGGGGGATCCCGGCTTGTGCATACCCACAGGGGTGGTGTTGACCAAAAGCCGCGTCTGAGGTAAATGGCAATTCAACTCCGCCCAGTTCACCGTCTCCACCTGAGGCCAGGTCTGTTGCAAGGCCAGCAATGAGTTGGGGGATCGCCCCGCCACCCGCACCGGCCCCAGCCCCAACTCCAAACAGCCTTGGATGGCCGCCCGCGCTGCCCCCCCGGATCCCAGAATGAGAGTAGGGATCCCTTTTTCCAGACCCAGCAAAGGCTGCACAAAGCCATCGATATCGGTATTGGTGCCCGCCCACCCGCCCTCTGGCAAGGGGTAAACCGTATTCACCGCCCCCACCGCTGCTGCCCGCGATTCAATCTGATCGAGCAAAGGGAGAATGGCCTGTTTGTGAGGAATCGTCACATTAAACCCCCGCACCCCAATGGCCGCCAGCCCTGCCACCGCCGCCGCCAAGTGTTTTGGAGCCACCGGAAACGGCACATAGCAATAGTTTTCCCCCATGGCTGCCAAAGCAGCATTGTGCATGACTGGGGATAAGCTGTGGGCCACCGGATCCCCGATTAGACCGAGCAATTGGGTGCTTCCCGAAATCCGACCGTCCACCGGCTCAGCCAACTCCTCAAGGGATCCCTTAAGCCACTCAAGATTTAAAGACGATTTAAAAACTACTGAGACTCCGACTCAACCCGCTGCAGAGTCTGGCGGTAGCGATGGCGCCAGCCGGCCAACGATTCTTCCGAAATGTGGTCGATCAAGGTGCTCATCTCCGCCAGGATCTGGTAAACGCGGTCAAAGCTTTTTCGGGTTCGCTCTTCCTGCTCCGGTTGATGGATCTGCACCATGTATAAGCTCATCTTGATGGTTTGCAGGCGGTTTTTGCCCAAATCTTCCAGCATTTCCCGAATTTGCCCGATTGCCTCCCGCCTCACCTGTCTCTGCCGCCGTCGCAACAGCCAAAAGAGGATCCCGTGGATAACCCCCACCAAAGTGGCGCTGACCGCCGTTGCCGTTTCTAGCGAAAAAGCGCTGCGGCTGGCCACAAAACCACTTAGCAGAATCACCCCTATTCCCACCGCCGTCAAGATGAGCTCAATGTTGTTCAGGAACCATCTTCCTGCCGGTCTCCAGATCCCAGATCCGGCCATTTGACCCTGAAGAATGCTCGCCATGGCCTTTGGCACCTCCTTTGTGTCTCTCCCGTCGTTCGCTCAGCCCATCGCTACCTGCTCAGCCGTCCCAAAGCCAGGCGCGGTCTTCTGCGGCTCAGTTGACGCTTCAGACAAAGCTGCCGGAGTTTTCGCCGCCGCAAGCGCAAGGGTCTATGGGCCAGGGATCCCGCTGTGGACAGTTCCGGTGCAGGAGCCTGCATCTTTCGACTCAGCTCTTGATGGTGTTGGCGGAGATCCTCAATCTGCCTGAGGCGAGTCTCCAGCTCTCGGCGCAGTTCGGCGTTTTCTTTTTCCAGACGCTGCAGGCGTTTCAGCAGCTCTGAGGACTCCGTTCCGCTGACGCGGTCGGAAACTGGGATGGGATGGGGAGCAGTCACCACCGAGCTGTGCACATTCCTGCCATCTCGCATGGCCTGGGCAGCCCGACGCAACAGAGCCACCCCCTTGGGATCATCGCTGTCCATGAGGCTGGCCGCTCCAAACTGGAGCTGTACCGGCAGCGCCCGTCCATTCACCACAAAGGGATCCTGAATCATCCGCTGACAGCAGCGTTCGGCAGCAATTTGCGCAGCAGCCAAGGTGCTCCCCGGCAGCAGAATGATAAACTGCCCCTCGTCGTAGCAAAACAGGTCGTCTCCATCGCGCAGGTTATTGGCCAAACGCTCCCTAAACAGTTTGAGCAGATCAGCCCGACCGTCAGCATCCAGCCCTTGTGCCAGAGAACCGAGGTTGGCCAAGCGCAGCACAAACAAGCTGAGGGGTTCCGATTGAGCACGGGCCTGGGCCACCCGCAGCGGCAAACGAGCCACCAAATCCTGACGGTTACCCACCTCCAAACCAATCGACTTGGGGGGAGAGGGAGGAGATTTTTGCCCAGTTTTGAGCAGATATTGCTGGCGGCGACTTTCTACAATGCGCAGCCCTGCCCGCACCCGCGTCAGCAGCTCTGCAGCCTGAAAGGGTTTGGAAAGAAACTCATCGGCGCCTGCCTCCAAAGCCCGCTCCATGCTATCGTTGCCCTCGCGGGCAGTCATAATGATGTAGTACACCCAAGCATATTCCGGCAGTTGCCGCAGTTGACGGCACAGGTCTAGGCCGTTCAGGGAGGGCATGACCCAATCGGCAATGATCAGATCTGGGGGTTGGCGGCGAATTTGCTCCAGCGCGGAGAGGCCATCCAAAGCATAAGAAATACTGCAGCCCTGCTTGCCCAAAAAGTTGGACAGCATTTCTGCCACCATGTAGCTATCATCCACAATCAGTACACGGGCTTGCAGACTGCCGTCTTGACTTCTGCCAGAGACGAGTTTCGCCTTCTCAGGCGCAGGAGCTGCACTAGCGCTCTCCGGTCTGGGATCCATAGACAAACCGAGGCAGGATGGCGCGGGAAAGCAAACTACCCGCAACTTTCCATCGCTATTCTAATGAATATGGTATCTCCATCGTTATTCTAATGCGGTAGCAAACAGCAGCCGCTTCCACTTTGCCGAGTTGGTTAAATTATAGTCATTTAAATAAACAGGAATGAAACATTTCTGTTGCATCGCTTCCCAACTCCCCTCTCCCAGAGGGAGAGGGGTTGGGGGTGAGGGCTGACTCCTTCTGGGGGAGGGGTTGGATGTGAGGGTGGTTTCCAGAAGCAGCGCGGAGCGCTTGGGCAGCAGTGCGGAACGCCTGGGGAGTGTCTCAATCTAGTTTGGAATGACCATAACCAAGTAATTGGATTATTGACAGATCATTGCGGAGCCGGTGTCTGTTGCTGTCCAAGGCTTGCCCTGAGTAGGAATCTTTTGGCGGGAGAGCTGAAATCCATGCGGTGAACATTTGTGAATCATTCCAGCAACAGAGCAGAGGCTTAGTAACGGAGCTCGAGGGTGACTTGGGCGCGCACGGTTTGCTGTCCCCCCTCCACCGGTGTGGATGCCGTTTCTAGACGGGCATAGTCGGCGCGGGCAAAGGGGATCGGCGGCGGGATCATGTAGCCATCGCTCTGAATCTGGATGCGCTCGACGGAACGGATGCTCAGGTTCAAGGCCCCCAGCACATCCTGGGCTTGACGTTGGGCATCTTGCACGGCTTGGGTTAGGGCTCGGCTGCGCGCCTCCAACAGGGTGGCTTCATCGGCCCGGAAACTGACCGATTCCACCTGGGTGGCTCCGGCGGCCACGGCTTCATCCAGCACTTGCCCGGCTCTGGCCACGGGCACCTCGAATTGCAGACTGTTTTGCCCCTGTACACCCGTTAGGCGAGGCTGGCCATCCCGGTAGTCGTATTGCGGGTAGAGGGAAATGCCGGTGGTTTGCAGAGCGCTTACTTGCAGCTCCTTGAGGCGATTGACCAGCCGCTCTGAGCGTTCTGCCACCTGTTGTTGTACTTGTTGTACCGATTGCGCCGTCTCCCCTTGAATGACTACCCCTAAGCGAATGAGGGCAATGGAGTTCTCCACCGAGACCGATCCCTGTCCTGTAACCGTCAACATTCGGGATCCCTCACCAGGACTGGCCATCGCTCCACCTCCGGCGATTGCGTTCCAACCCAACAGGGCCACCGCCAGTACCAGGCCCAGCCACGCCACCCCCTTCAGCTTTTTCCACCCCTTGATCCCGTTCATTGCTTTCCCCTTCTGTGGTTCAATCCCAGCCTACTCCCACCGCTCCTCAGCCTGATCCGACAAAAGCCCCAGCCACCAGTTCCCTAACCTCACCCAGCCGGTGCGTTCTTGCCCCCACGGATCCCGTATCCGCACACGGAATACCCGTTGATACTTGGAAGTGCTCCCGGAAAAAGGCCCCAGCCGCCAGTACCGTGCCTCCTGGCTCAACAGGGAGTAGCCCTGCTTTGCCGCCCACCGCTGCAGCAATTCTTGGCTGCGTCTTTGTTCCCAGACGAAAATCCCAACGAAAAGGGCAGCAGCAACCGCCGCCCCTACTAGGGCCAATGCCAGCTCAGACATGGGGCAGACATGGGGATAGACTCTACCGCCCATCCTACAAAGGTTGCTCCAATGCTGGGATCCCCGGCGGTCAAAGTTCACCTTCGTCGCCTCACCCGCCCTCAGACCTTGGACAAAGAGATCCCTGCTTCAACCCATCAGGCCGTATGATCGAGGCAGGGTGGTCAAAGCTTAATTTGTTCTCAATTTGTTAAGGTCTCTTTAAGAATGGCCGAATCGAAACTGCGACAACTGCTGCACGATCTGGATGTTGAGCTGCAAAAAACCCCTGGCCTGGACGAAAAGCAGCGGCAGCACATTGCCACCATTCGCCAGGAAGTGGAAGCGGTGCTGGCCGAGCTGGGATCCCCGACCGAGAGCAAACCGAGCCAAGGCCCCAGGGATCGCATCGGAGAGGCGCTGGGCCTGTTCGAGACCTCGCATCCCAACCTTACCCTGATCCTGGAGCAGGTGATCGACACGCTGGCGGGAATGGGTTTGTAGTTTCATGGTCGGTAAAAGGGCTCACCAGAAAGCTCCCTTGCTTGCTAGCCTTGGTAATGCGTTGAAAGCTCCTTATGCTCTATGACCAGCACTCTCCACTCCACCTCGTTTAACACCACCCGCTCCAAACAGATTTTTGCCCGGGCACAAAGCCTCATGCCGGGGGGAGTGAGTTCTCCGGTGCGCGCCTTCAAGTCGGTGGGCGGGGATCCCGTCGTGTTCGACCGTGTCTCAGGGGCCTACGCCTGGGATGTGGACGGCAACCAATACATCGACTACATCGGCAGTTGGGGGCCGGCGATTGTTGGCCACGCTCACCCCGAGGTCATTGAGGCTCTGCGCCGAGCTTTGGAGAAAGGCACCAGCTTCGGCGCCCCTTGCGTTCTGGAAAATGAACTGGCGGAGCGGGTCATTGAGGCGGTGCCCAGTGTGGAGATGGTGCGCTTTGTCAATTCCGGCACCGAAGCTTGCATGGCGGCGCTGCGCCTGATGCGGGCCTACACGGGTCGGGAAAAGGTGATCAAGTTCGAGGGCTGCTACCACGGCCATGCGGACATGTTTTTGGTGAAAGCCGGTTCGGGGGTGGCCACGCTGGGCTTGCCAGACTCGCCGGGGGTGCCCAAGGCAGCTACCAGCGCTACGCTGACGGCTCCCTACAACGACCTGGAGGCAGTCAAGGCCCTGTTTGAACAGCACCCCGACTCCATTGCCGGAGTCATCCTAGAGCCGGTGGTGGGCAATGCCGGCTTTATTCCCCCCCAGCCGGGCTTCTTGGAAGGCTTGCGGGATCTCACCCAAAAGTACGGAGCCCTGCTGGTATTTGATGAGGTGATGACCGGCTTTCGCATCAGCTATGGCGGTGTACAGGCCAAGTTTGGGGTCATCCCCGATTTAACGACCCTGGGCAAGGTCATCGGCGGCGGCCTGCCGGTGGGGGCCTACGGCGGTCGGCGAGAAATTATGGAAATGGTGGCTCCAGCGGGGCCGATGTATCAGGCAGGGACTCTTTCCGGCAACCCCCTGGCCATGACAGCAGGGATCCAGACACTGGACATTTTGCGCCGCCCGGGCACCTACGAGTATCTGGAGCGGATTACCGAGAAGTTGGCGACGGGGCTATTGCAGATCGCGCGGGAAACGGGGCATGAGATGTGCGGGGGCTATCTGCCCGGCATGTTTGGCTTCTTTTTTACTGCCGGCCCGGTGCGCAACTACGAAGAGGCCAAGACTGCTGATCTGCAGAAATTTGCCCGCTTCCATCGCGGCATGTTGGAGCGGGGAGTCTATCTGGCGCCCTCGCAATTTGAGGCCGGCTTCACCTCCCTGGCCCACACAGAGGCCGATGTGGAGAAAACCTTGGCCGCCGCGCGAGAGGTGTTGAGCACCCTCTGAGTTGACAATTACCCCCTCGCAAGCCGGGATCCCTGCTATGGCCGAGCACATCCACCGCAACTGGAGCATTAGCACCCAGGCCACCGATAAGGGCTTTATCTTCTGCTGTCGGCTGCTCCAAGAGGATGGCTCATATGATGCAGGCACCCCTGCCAAAGCCTATGGCTACTTTCAGAACGAGGCCGAGGCGATCTTGGCGGGCATGGTTTGGATCGACCGGCAGCGACTGCCGGATCACCTGGACGGCCTACTGTTCGACAACGAAGAGCCGGAGAATTAGACAGGGGCTTCTTCCCGCACCAACCGTTCCCAACCCAAGCCTTTGAGGGCTGCATTGCGCCGCAGCGGTCGGGTCACCAGCTCCAGCAGAGCCTGGGTGTTGCCGAAGCCGTGGATCTGGGCGAAGGTAAACTCCACCGACCACTTGGTGGTTATCCCGCGCGCCTCTAGGGGGTTGGCGTGGGCCATACCTGTGATCACCAGATCCGGCTGCAGGGCCTTGATGCGCTGGATTTGGTTGTAGTTATCCGGCTTCTCTACGATAGTGGGCTTGGGTACCCCCATCTCTTCGCAGGTGCGCTCCAAGAGGGCCAGCTCAGCCGCTTGGTAGCGTTTGTCCATGTAAGGGATCCCGATTTCCTGCACCGTCATGCCACAGCGCACCAGGAAACGGGCCAGCGAGATCTCCAGCAGGTTATCGCCCATGAAGAAAACGCTCTTGCCCCGCAGCAGCTCCCGATAATCCCGAACCTGGGGATGGTTCCACACTTCCGCTTCCCGCTCTACCAAGCCTTGAGTTGGGATCCCCAATTCGCGGGCAATGGCTTCTATCCAGGCGCGGGTGCCATCCGGCCCGATGGGAAAAGGAGCGGTGATGAGCTTAGCCTTTTTGCGGCGTACCAGCGTGGTGGCCGTGCGGCTGAGGAAAGGATTCACCCCCACCACGTAGGTGCCCGGCTCGATCACTGGCAGCTCTCCATAGCGTTTGGCCGGCAACCAGCCGGAGACGCGGATCCCGTGTTTCTTCAGCTCCAGGGTGAGTTGGGTCACCACCGGATCGGGCACCGAGCCGAAGATCACCAAGGGGGGATGCTTGTGGAAGCCTTCCTCCTCTTTCTTTTTTCCGGAGCGGAGCCCGTAGAAAAGGGCCTGGAGACCCCCGCGGGTTTCCTGCTCCTCTGCCCGCACCTGCTCTGGGCAGCGCTGAGCCATCGAGGCCAAAACCGTATCTTCCCCTTGGGTAAAGGCGTAGTCGAGGCCATTGGCCCGTGCCACCACAATCGGGATCCCGATCTCCCCTTCCAGCTTCTGGGCTAGGCCCTCCAGATCCATTTTGATGATCTCGGTGGTGCAGGTGCCGATCCAGACAATCACGCTGGGATTGCGATCTCGTTGAATTTGCAGGCACAGCCGCTTCAGCTCCTCATAGTCGTTGAGCTTGGCGCTAATATCCCCCTCTTCCAGCTCCGCCATGGCATAGCGGGGCTCGGCAAAGATCATCACCCCCATGGCGTTTTGCAGAAAGTAGCCACAGGTTTTGGTGCCGATGACCAAAAAGAAGCTGTCTTCAATTTTTTGATAAAGCCAAGCTACACAACTAATCGGGCAAAAGGTATGGTAGTTGCCGGTTTCGCACTGAAAGTTAAGGGCATTGGCACTATCCAAAGCAGCATTCATGCTCGTCTCCTAACAACATATAAAGAGGGGAACATTTCGGGCTAAAGGGCCGCCAACTGGGGCACACCCACCAATTTTTCGCTGAGATCCCAAAGCAGTTTGGCCTTGGCATCGTCTGCCGCCTCGTCAGAGACTTCTTGGTTAAAGGGCTTGGCATTCTTGCGTTGCCGGTTGCCCCAGCTCCAGTAGAACCCCGACCGACGAAACTCGGGATCGGCCACCACTTGGGCCACCCGCTCTCCGGCTAATTCCTGAGAAACAAATCCGCCCGTGATGTTTTTTTGAAACCAGGGGAAAAGTTTTTGAAACAGGGGATAGTGATGGCGGAACAGAGCCGTGGTGGCTACACACCCCGGATAGAGGGAGAGGAAGGTGATGCCAGTGCTTTCGTGGAAGCGACGGTGTAGCTCGCGCATGGTGAGGATATTGCAGACTTTGCTGTCTTTGTAGGCTTTCACCGGTTCAAATTTGCCGCCGTCCGCCATGCTGATGGGATCCTTAAAGCCCTGGGCAAACCCCCGCAGATCCCCCAGGTGGGGTTGGGGTGGGATCTTACCCCCCAGCTCTTTGGGATTGTGGGTAACCGTGCCCAAGATCACCAGCCGCCGATCTGGATAGGTGGAGCGTTTCAGATCCTCCAACATCAAATGGCAGAGCAAGAAATGCCCCAGATGGTTGGTGGCCATGGTCAGCTCATATCCTTCCGGGCTGCGCAGGGGCTGCTTGAGCAGGGGCATGTAGATGGCGGCATTGCAGACCAAGGCGTCCAAGGAACGGCCCCAGTTGCGGAACTGCTCGACAAACCGCCGCACGCTGGCCAAGCTGGCCAGATCGATCTGCATCAGGGTATAGCTGCCCTGGGGGATCCCCACTTGTTGGGCCACCCGGTAGGCTTTGTCCAGATCCCGACAGGCCATCACCACGTGCCAGCCGCGCTTGGCCAAGGCCAAAGCTGAGTACAGGCCAACACCCGAGGAAGCTCCGGTAATCACGACGGTGGGTTGCTCTTGTCCTTGCATATCCAACTCCTGTGCCATTTCCTTCCCAAAGCGGGATCCCTACAGGATCCATCTTGGGGGGGAAAGCGGATCGGACAACAAATTGATAAGGTTTGCGACAGTCTTCCGAAACAGTGGCTTCATTTTTGGACACACTGCCCAAGCCGGCAGGGGATCCCTTACACCAAGGCCAGTTGGCGGGCTGGAGTGTTGTAAAAGTCGGAGAGCAAAGCAAACAGCTCCCGATCTTCGGCAGGTTGGGGCACGATCCCTTCCGGACGGGCCAGCAGCTCATCGGCAATGTTCAGGTAGTACTGGCAGACAGGCTCCAGGCTGGGATCGGTTTCCGCCATCTCGAAGAGGGTTTTGCCCTTGACCCGCGAGACGCGAATATCTTCAATGAGGGGAAGCACCTCGATAACCGGCATGGGAACTGCCGAGACGTATTTGTCAATCAGATCCCGCTTACTGGTGCGATTGCCGATCAGCCCGGCCAACCGCAGCTTGCGAGTTTTGGCCTTTTCTCGCACCGAGGCAGCAATCCGATTGGCGGCAAACAGGGCATCAAAGCCGTTGTCGGTTACGATCAGGCAGTAGTCGGCGTAGTTGAGGGGAGCCGCAAAACCGCCGCACACCACATCCCCCAGCACATCGAAGAGGATGACATCGTACTCATCGAAGGCGTTCAGCTCCTTCAGGAGTTTGACGGTTTCCCCCACCACATAGCCGCCACAGCCGGCCCCTGCCGGGGGCCCACCCGCTTCCACGCAGTCCACGCCGCCGTAGCCGCGGTAGATCACATCTTCTGGGTAGATGTCTTCGTGGTGATAGCCCTTGGCTTCCAGAGTGTCGATGATGGTGGGGATGAGAAAGCCGGTCAGGGTGAAGGTGCTGTCGTGCTTGGGATCACAGCCAATCTGCAAGACCTTTTTGCCCCGCCTGGCCAAGGCCACCGAGATGTTGCAACTGGTGGTGGATTTGCCGATCCCACCTTTTCCGTAAACCGCCAATTTCACAGCGCGTTCCTCCATGGGGCAGACAAGGGACATTATCGGCAGCCAACCCGCCCCCTGAGAACTGTTGCGAAGGATAAAGGTGGATCCCTCAAAAAGCTAGAAGTTCCCAGATCTTGCAAATGGTCCTAAGAAAGTTCCCAGGGCTTCTCAAGTCGATTTTTGATGTTTTTCCCGATTTTAGTTTTAGATATACTTTCATCAGTGATCAAAAGAAAACAATTCCAGATGACAATTCACCCAAATCGGGAAGGATTCAGCTATGCCATGGCGCTGATCCCGTCCTCTTGGCTTGGCGCTGAGGCAGGTCTGGGCTGAGAAAGAATCAAGAATGGTCTCAATTCTGGGGGGAAGGTGGGGGGAACCCTTCGCTCTCAGGGATCAAAGGCAAACGTAACTCGCACCGCTCCTGCAGAATCCACCTCGATCCTGCGCAGGAATTCCCGCAGGTAGGCACGCCGTTCGGTCTCGCTGAGGTCTTGCCAGAAGGGCGGGATGGAGAGGGTTTGGATGGTCTGGGTGAGGTTGGCGGGGGGGAGTTGCTCCAGCTTTTGGGCCAAGCGGGCCGTCTCTGCTCGCAACTGGTAGCGACGCTGGGCCAGAGAGGCTTCGTCCATCAGTCCAGATTGCTGTAGCTCTTCCAATTGCCGCAGCCGCTCGGCATTGGCCTGGATTTGGGCTTGCAGCTCTTGGCGGGCTTGAGTGAGGGCTTGTCGATCCAGCGTCTGGGCGCGTTGGGGCAGTTGTTCGCACACCTGCCGGATCACCTCCTGCAGGACTTCGGTGTAGGGGAGGCTGTAGCGACAGGTTTGGCAGCGCAGATAGAGGTAGGGGGATCCGTTCTTTTTCCCCTTGCGAGGGGTGGTTTGCACAATGCGCAGAAGGCTGCCACAAGCGCAGCAATGAACCAGGCCGGCCAAAGCGCGGGGAGCACTGGCGCTGCGACGCGGGATCCCTTGGTTGCGTTTGAGCCAGCGATCGATCTGGGCGGCTTCCGTGCGGCTGAGAAGGGCCGGGTGAGTGTCCCGCAGGGTGGTGCCGTCGGCATAGGCCAGATCCCCGCGGTATACCGGGTTGAGCAGCCAGTTGCGTCCGGTGGCCACAGAAATCCGCTTGTGGTGTTTTTCCTCCAAGAAGCGCACCGCCTGCCGCAGGGATCCGTAGAGGAGAAAGTGCTGGAAAAAATCCTGAACGATGCTGGCCTGCCGGCGATCCAGCACGTAGCGTTCCCCTTCGCGGCGGTAGCCAAAGGGGGCAGGGCCAGGGGGGGGTTTGCCCGCCAGGCGGTTTTGGGCTTGGCTGCAGCAGAGGCGGCGGCTTTGCAACTGATGGGGGATCTCGGCCAGCAGGGGGATCCAATCGGCAGCCTCGGTGGGGGTTTGCAGGCCGGATTCGGTGACCAAGCTGAGGCGGATCCCGGAGTGTTGGATTTGCAGCAGCCGCTCGTGGATTTCATCCGCCCGATCCCCCAGATCCGCCAGGCGCAAGAGCAGCACTTCCTGCACCCAGCCGGCTGTGATGCGTCGGAACAGCTCCTCCAAATGAGTTCGGGATCCCCAATCGTGCAGGATGGGATCGGCCCCTCGCCCCTGGAGCCAGGCCAACTCCTGTTCCGGCAAAGGAGCATGGGAAGGCGTGTAGAGGTAGCCGCAAACGCTCATGGACAAGCCACCCAGCTGTCATCACTACTGCTGCGCCAGAGCAGCATCAAGCACCTGGCGAATGTTGCCCTGGGCCTGTTGCAAGTGCTGACGGGCCTCTTGAGCAGAGCACCCCATCAAGGCCACAAGGATCGCGGTTTTCACCTCTCCATCACAAGCCTGCAGCAATTGGGCAGCCGCGGCGGGATCCAGATCGCAGGCCAAAGCCACTATTCGCTCCGCCCGCTGCTTGAGCTTGGCATTGCTGGCCTGGAGATCCACCATCAGGTTGCCATAGGTCTTGCCCAAGCGGATCATCACTCCAGTGGAGATCGTGTTCAACACCAGCTTTTGGGCTGTGCCGGCTTTCATGCGGGTGGATCCGAGGATTACCTCCGGCCCCACCAAAGGGGCAATGGCAATGTCCACCTGCTCGGTTAGCGGGGAAGGGTGATTGCAGGCCAGGCCAATCGTGAGCGCCCCAATACTTCTGGCGGCTTGGATCCCACCCAGCACATAGGGGGTACGACCGCTGGCAGCAATTCCCACAACACTATCTTGAGCCTGGAGGTGAAGACCCTCCAGCGCGCGGGCAGCCGCTTCTGCGTCGTCCTCTGCACCCTCTACCGCCTGGGTCAGGGCTTTTTCCCCCCCGGCGATCAAAGCCACCACCTGTGCGGGGGAAGTGCCAAAAGTGGGCGGGCACTCAGCCGCATCCAGCACCCCCAGCCGACCTGAGGTTCCTGCCCCGATATAGATCAGCCGCCCGCCGTGACGCATCCGCTGGGCAATGGCATCGATGGCTTGGGCAATCGGCTCCGCCTGAGCAGCCACCGCTTCCGGCACCTGCCGATCCTCGGCGTTGATCCGTTTCACCAGTTCCAAGGTGCTGAGACGGTCGATCTCGGCTGTAGCCGGGTTGGGGCTTTCGGTCAGGGATCCGGGATCCCAAGCCAATTGTGGAGAAACCATGGCAGCGCTTGTCCAGGCAAGAGGGATCCGCCTTCAGGGATCCTACACTTTGTCTTCTCGGATTCTATCGGTGGCAGGGGGCTCTCCTGAGGGAGCAGTGGAGGGAAAAACTGCGCCAACAGCGTCGCCAGCATCCATTCCCGCCAAAACCCCTGCCAACGGGAACGCAGCACGGCCACGGTAGTCCTTCTCCCAGGATGCCCCCATCACAAGCGGCAACCAGCCCAAATACGCCTCAGTCGGCAGCCCAACCGGTGAATTGACGAAGGCGAGCGCCGCCCAGTGGCGGTACTCTAGAAGGTGTTCTAAGGACTCCGTCCCGCTACTGCGATGAGTAAGTCCGTGCAAGCGATGGCAAGGACTCCGTCCCGCTACCGCGACCAGCCTGCCCTGCGCATCTTGATCGTGCGCCATGGTGAGAGCACCTTCAACCTGGAAAATCGCATTCAAGGCCGCTCCGATCTCTCCCGGCTCACCCCCACTGGAGAAGGGCAGGCGCAGCGTGTAGCCGAGGCCCTGGCCGGGATCCCGTTGGATTGCGCCTATTGCAGCCCCCTGTCTCGCGCCCTCGAGACAGCTCGCATCCTTTTGAAAGACCGAGAAGGGATCCCTCTGCACGTTACCGATCAACTGCGGGAGATCGACCTGACAGCCTGGGAAGGGCTGACCTTTGCTGAGGTGCAGGAGAAATACCCCGAAGATTACCACCTGTGGCGGCACCATCCCGACACCCTGGAGCTAGAGGGCCGCTTTCCGGTGCGGGATCTCTGGCAGCAGGCGCAGGGGTTTTGGGAAATGCTGGCTTTCCATCTGCAATCGGCTTCGGGCCCCTGGAACCATGGAGCGGATCCCTCCCAGAGACAGACCCTCAATATCCTCATCGTGGGCCACAGCGGCATCAATCGGGCCCTGGTCAGCACCGCCATCGGCCTGGGGCCACACCACTATCACCGCCTCGGGCAGGATAACTGCGCCATCAGCGTTCTCAATTTTCCCGAGGGCCTGCAGGGGCCGCCACAACTGGAATCTCTGAACATCACCGCTCACCTCGGCCAAGCCCTGCCCAAGCGCAAGCAGGGGATGCGCATCTTGCTGGTGCGGCATGGGGAAACCCAATGGAACCGAGAGCGCCGTTTTCAAGGGCAGCGGGATATCCCCCTCAATGCCACCGGGGAGGAACAGGCAGCCAAGGTGGCAGAATTTTTGGCCACTCAACCTCTGCAACTGGCCTTCTCCAGCCCCCTGAAGCGCCCTTGGGCCACAGCCGATGCCATCTGCAGCAACCACAGCAACCTCATTTTGCGCCCAATGCCCGACTTGCAAGAGATCTGCCACGGCGACTGGGAGGGCAAGCTGCAAAGCGAAGTCGAAGCCGAATACCCCGGCGAGCTGGAGCGCTGGCAACGGGATCCCGCCAGTGTGCAGATGCCCAATGGGGAAAACCTTCACCAGGTGTGGGAGCGCACTCGCTCCGCTTGGCAGGAGCTTTTGGCCATCACCGCAGCCCAGTTTCCTCAGGGCACGGCGGTTGTTGTTGCCCACGATGCCATCAACAAGGCGATCATCTGTCAGTTGTTCGACCTTTCCCCCCAAGCCTTTTGGATCTTCAAGCAGGGGAATGGCGCCATTACGGTGATCGACTATCCAGAAGGCAAGGAGGGTGCCCCGGTTTTGAAGGTGTTGAACCTCACCACCCATCTGTCCGGCCAGATCTTGGACTGCACCACCGCTGGAGCTTTGTAAAGATGGGCTCATCCCCTCTCCGCGAGCTAACAGGACGACTAACAGGACAAAATGTGCATCTCCAGGGAGTGCGCCTGTTGGATCCTTGGCGTCAGCGGGATGAAGTAACCGATGTGTGGTTGCAGGAGGGTCGTCTGCGGGCCACCGAGCCGGCAGGGATCCCTGCCGACATCCCCACCATCAATGGCTCAGGCTGGGTAGTGGGGCCGGGTTTGCTGGATCTGTATGCCCACAGCGGCGAGATGGTTGGCAGCGGTCGCGTAAGCGGTGCGGAGCACTTTCTGGCCCACAGTCGGGAAACCCTGACCTCTTTGGCTGCAGCGGCTTTGGCGGGAGGCTTTACCCAGGTGGGGCTTCTGCCCACCCCCCTTCCCGGAAGCGGCTTTTTTCTGGTGCTGGATCACCCGGAACACCTGAACCGCTACCCCCGCCAATTGGGGGATCCCCGCTGGCTGCCCTGGGCTGCCCTGAGCGTGGGTGGCCAGGGAGAAACCCCAACCCCCTGGGGAGAACTGGCGCAAGCGGGAGCAGTTGGTTTTGCAGAGGTTCAGCCGCTGCGCTCCCTGGCTCTGCTGCGGCGGGCTCTGGAGTATTTGCGGCTGGAGAATAAACCCCTGCTGCTCTGGGCCTGGGATCCCACCTTGGCCGGGCAAGGTAGCCTCTACGAAGGGATCTGGGCGCTGCGCCTAGGGCTGAAAGGGATCCCTGCCAGTGCCGAAACTGCCGCTCTGGCCCGTCTCTTGGAGGTGATCAGGAGCGTTCCTTCCCCTCCGCCTGTGCATATTATGCGCCTGAGCCAAGCCCGCAGCCTGGAGCTGATCCAACAGGCCCAAGCAGAAGGACTGCCGGTTACCGCCAGCACCACTTGGATGCACCTGATCTTGTCCGAAGAGGCCGTCCTTGAGCATCGCTACGATCCCCACCTTCGTCTCCTGCCCCCTCTTCCCAGCGCTGGCGACCGAGAGGCTCTGATCGCCGGGATCCGTTCCGGCAACTTGGGGATCGCTACGGATCACCACCCCTACACCTACGAAGAGAAAACCCTGCCCTTTGCCGATGCCCCGCCGGGGGCGATGGGCCTGGAGCTGGCTCTGCCGCTGCTGTGGCACCATTTGGTGGCAACGGGATCCCTGACGGCGCTGCAACTGTGGTCTGCCCTCAGCCTGTACCCGGCCCGCTGCCTAAACCTAGATCCGCCCACCCTCACCCCCCACAGCGACTGGGTGCTGTTTGATCCCACCCACCCTTGGACGGTTTCTGTTGCCACTCTCCACTCCCGATCGCCAGCGACTCCCTGGCTGGAGAAAACCCTGTGCGGCAAGGTGTTGCACACCCATGTCGAGGGGATCCCATCCCGCAGCTCTGCCCCTTGATCCCGAAGAAGGCCGACAAGACCTGTCCGGAGAAAGAGCCAATTCAAAGAGGGGGATCCCTTCCCGCCAGCGGGACGGGGTCCCGAATTCAAAACTCCCCGGCCAGAGCGGCTACACAACGCTCACACAGCTCTGGATGTTCGGCAAATTCCCCCACACGGGTGGAATAGTTCCAGCAGCGCACGCACTTTTGGCCGTCAGCCGGAAAAACAGAGACCTCCAAGCCTTGACCTGAGGTTTTCTCCAGTTCCACCTGTGAGGTGATGAACAAGTAGCGCAACTCGGCAGCCCGCTCCTGCAAAAGAGCGTATAGGCTGGGATCCGCTACCTTCAGGATTACCTTGGCCTCGGTGGAAGCGCCGATGGGCTTAAAGGACTCCGTCCCGCTAACGCGACCGGTACGGGCTTGCTCCAGAGCCTTGTTCACCTCTTGGCGCACCTCTCGCAGCTGCTCCCAAATGGCCGCCAACTGGGGATCCCGCCAGTGCTCCGGCAGCTTCATCCACCCCCCCTCAAACACCGAACGGGTGGGCTTGGGATAGGGCAGATGGCTCCAAATCTCTTCGGCCAGGTGGGAGAGAACGGGGGCGATGGCCTTGGCCAAGTTCTCCAGCAACAGGGAGAGCACCGTTTGACATTGGCGCCGCCGTAGACTTTGGGCATGGCTAATGTAGAGGCGATCCTTGGCAATATCCAGGTAAAAGTTGGAGAGATCCACCACACAAAAGTTCTGAATCGCCTGGAAAAATCGGTAGAACTGATAGCTGGCAAAAGATTCGCCGATCTCGGATCCCACCTCGTGCAGGCGGTGCAAAATGTAGCGGTCTAGCTCCGTCAAGGCTGCAAAAGGAACGGCATCCTGAGTTGGATTGAAGTCGTAGAGGTTGCTCAGCAAAAAGCGAGCTGTGTTGCGGATTTTGCGATATACATCCGCCATTTGCCCAAGAATGGTCTTACCCAGCGGCACATCCCCGGAGTAGTCCACACTGGAGACCCACAGGCGCAGCACATCCGCCCCGTAGGCGGGATCCGTCTGGGGATCTTTGCCGCCGTTAATTAACACCAGCGGATCGATGACATTGCCCAGGGACTTGCTCATTTTCTGGCCTTTCTCGTCCAGCACAAACCCATGGGTGAGCACCGCCTTGTAGGGGGCATGGCCGTTGACGGCCACGGAGGTAAGCAAACTGGATTGGAACCAGCCCCGGTGTTGGTCGGAGCCCTCCAAATACAGATCCACCGGGTAGCCCAGCCCTTGGGCCTTGGCCACCGCTGCCCAGGAGGAGCCGGAGTCAAACCAGACATCCATGGTGTCTGTGCCCTTGCGGTAGGTGCGGCCATTGCGGCGGTACTTCTCCGGCAGCAACTCCTCCACCGGGCGCTTCCACCAGGCGTCGGATCCCTCTTGGGCGAAGATGGCCTTGATGTGGTCGAGGGTCTCGGCGGTGAGCAAGGGCTCGCCGGTTTCTTCGTCGTAAAAGACGGGGATGGGCACACCCCAAGCCCGCTGGCGGGAAATACACCAATCCGAACGCTCCGACACCATAGCAGTGATGCGGTTCTCCCCGATGGCCGGGATCCATTTCACGGTTTTAATGGCCTGCAGGGCCAGCTCCCGGAAGCCAGCTACAGACGCAAACCACTGCTCGGTGGCCCGGAAAATCGTTGGCTCTTTCGTGCGCCAGTCGTAGGGATATTTGTGGTTGTAGGGCTCTTCCTTGAGCAAAGCCCCCGCAGCCTGCAGAGCCTGGATGACAGCAGCATTGCCGCTGGTCTCCGGCTTCTTGGAGAGCACATCCAACCCGACGAACTGGGATCCGGCCTCGGCGGTAAATCTCCCCTGATCGTCCACAGGGCTGAGAATGGGCAGACCATACTTTTGGCCGGTTTTGAAGTCATCTTCCCCATGCCCCGGAGCTGTGTGCACAATGCCGGTGCCGGACTCGGTGGTGACATAGTCCCCCAGCACGCAGAGGCTGGCGCGGTCAAAGAGGGGGTGCCGTCCTTGACTGTATTCCAGGGCGGATCCCGGCAGGGTGGCCTTGATCTCCAGAGGCGTCTCCAGAACCTTCTCCAGCCGCTCCCGCAGATCGGCGGCGATCAACAGCAGGCCGAAGCGGGGAGACTCCACCACTGCATAGGTGAGCTTGGGGTTAAAGCAGAGAGCCAGGTTGGCCGGGATCGTCCAAGGGGTGGTGGTCCAGATGGCTGCCCGCAGGCCCGGCATGAAAGGCTCCAAAACCGGCTGCGCCGCCGGACTCAGGCTCTGTAGCGGAAAGGCCACGTAGATGCTGGGGGAGATGTGGTTGTCAGGGTACTCCAGCTCCGCTTCCGCCAGAGCCGTCTGGGAGCTGGGGCTCCAGTGGACGGGTTTGAGGCCGCGGTAGATGTAGCCCTTGAGGGCCATTTGTCCAAACACCTCAATCTGTGCGGCTTCGTACTCCGGCGACAGCGTCAGGTAGGGCCGATCCCAGGATCCCCATACCCCCAGGCGCTGAAAACTGGCCCGCTGCACATCAACGTAGTGCAGGGCGTACTCCTTGGCTTTTTGTCGCAGCTGCAGAGGGGTGAGGTTTTCCCGCTCCTGCGGAGTGAGGCTTTGCAACACTTTCAGTTCGATGGGCAGGCCGTGGCAATCCCAGCCGGGCACATAGCGCACCTTGCGCCCTTGCAAGATGTGGTACTTGTTCACAATGTCCTTGAGGATCTTGTTGAGGGTGGTGCCCATGTGGATATCGCCATTGGCGTAGGGCGGTCCATCGTGCAGGACAAAGGGATCCCCAGGATTGTGGTCGGCAAGGCGCTGGTAGATTTGCTCTTCCTGCCAAAAGGCTTGAATGGCGGGTTCTCTCTTGGCGGCCTCTGCCCGCATGGGAAACTGAGTTTGGGGCAGGTTGAGGGTACTTTTGTAGTCCACGGCAACTCGAGCAACCTAAAGGGCGTCTCTCTATCCTACGCTGTCGCCTCATCCTCAGCAGTCCATCCCTCACCCCTCTTGTGGGACAGGGGATCCGAAGCCCACGGTCACCCAGAGCGCCTGGAGCTCTCAAACGGCTCCAACAAACCACCGCATGAACTCCCTGATCGAGAAAACAAGAAAAGATTTGTGCTAGTCTCAGGGTGTCGTTTAGTAAGGGAGGTTCCTGCGGATGCCAGATAGTAGTAGTTGTAAGGGTCGTCAAGTTGGGTTCAGCCGGCTGTGCGCCGGGGCTGTTCTCTAACGGTCTGAACTTAGATCCTTCAGTCTGCTGAAGAGTCTTCGCGTTCTGGCTCGCTTGGAGTTCCTCCCGGCAGTCAGGTTCCAGTTGAAGGCCCGCTAGACCGCTCTTTCCCTGACCGCCTGTTGTTGCCTTGGGGGTGGGAGAGAGCGGATAGTTTTGCAGATAGCTGTAGCGGGGCTTGGAATGGACGGGCGTGTAAACTACCCGGCTCCGACCGCTAAGCGGTACGGAGCGGGCTTTCAGTAGCCCTGAGCCTGCTCTGCTCTACCAGAGAACAAAACAGGCCCGAACCTCTAGGCTGGTTTACGGCAGCCCCCAAGAGCGCAATCACATTCGCACCATTCAAATCCGCATCCCCTTCCCATCCACAGTGCCCACACTTAAACTTCTTTCCACTGCGGTAGGATTGCGCAGGATCGGGATGGATGTGTAAACACTTGTGACAGGTCTGCGACGTGTAAGCAGGCGGCACAAGAACCAGAGAAACCCCTGCAACCCTCGCCTTGTATTCCAGAAATTGACGTAGTTGGTAGAACGCCCAACTGTTGGCCCTGCGCCTTTCGGTTTTGCTGCGTGGCTGTTGATTGACCCTTTCCCGGATCCCTGTCAGGTCTTCCAGGGCAATAGCACTGTTTGTGGCTTTTGCCCTGGAGACAATAGCTTTGGAGATGCGATGATTGACCCACGCTTGAAAGCGTCTCTCCTTGCCAGACAGCCGTTGCAGCAGTTGACGGCATCTGCGCCGCGAACTGCGTGTGCCCTTACTGGCTTTGCGTTGGAGTACCGCCCTCAACCGGGAGTAGTGGTCTCGTACCTTGTTTAACTGCTGTCCATTCCAGTTCTTCCCCTCTGAGGTATGAGCGATATCTATCCTTCCCAAATCCACCCCGATCACCTTGTCGGTATCTTGTTGCTTGGGTGGTTTTTTCTCTACGCAAATCTGGATGTAGTAGGAGCCATCTTTGCGCTTGACCAGGGTGGCAGATTTGGGGTTGGAACCAGCCAGCATCCCACGCTGGTAGTTGCCAATGGCCAGTTCAAAGCGTTCTCTCCCTTCCACCGTGGTGAGCGACACCGTCCAGTCTTTTTGACGGAACGAAAAGATACGGGCGTCGTAGGTAACAAAGCCGCTCTTAAACTCCTTGACGGGACGCTTTTTCTGCTTAGCCACTTTGCGGGAACCCGCTACCCGTCTGCACACCTGTTGAGCCAAGTTACTGGACAAGCCAAACCGGGCTCGAATCTCGTAGTAGCAAAGGGATTGGAGTTTGACTGCGTTGACTACTTTTTCTGGTGTGTTTTGGTTGACCCAGTTCAATGCCTGTACAAAGGCATCCATCGTCGCGTCCAATTTGGCGGCTTGCGACGGGGACACCTTGAGCTTACAGGATATGGTCAGGACTTGGCTCATAAGTTCATTGTACTTCATCAAAGCGCATTCCTCCCGACACCGACCCTACGGGTACAGTGCGGGGCTCCTGCGATTTCTAGCTGAAGATGCCAATGTTTCTTGAGGTTGGGTCCTTTCAAGACACCTCGACCCAACCTTTCGAGACCCCTCGGGATTGTTCGGTCAATTGCTGGCAGGAGTGGGGCGATCCACCACCGGAGCACCAAGGGAGTCGCCGCTATCGCAACCGCTCAAAAATAGGGCCAGCACCAGAAAGCAAACAAGCTGAGGGGCGCATAGTTTCCCATCTTAACAAGCTCAACTGCCTGTCCAGATTACCCCAGAGCCATTCCTCATCATCCTGAAGATTTCCTAAGGGACGGTGGGGATGGCCAGGGATCCCTCCAGAGCCAAGCGATCGCTGACGGTGAGACGCCGGCTCTCCAGTGTGATGCCCGTTTGGTTAACCAACATCACCGAGATCCACTCAGCACCGGGTTCTTGGGGAGCATCCGCCTGTAGGAAGATCCCTCCGGCCTGTAGAGGTTCGAGAGCAAACGAGGTCACCTCTGGGTAGCCCGCCCCGGCAACGGGTTGTTCGGCAACGGCGCCCAACAGCAAAGAGTGGGTGAGAGGCTCTGCCACAATTGCCTGCAGCGAATAGGTGGATCCCGGTTTGACCACCTCTGGCAGGTTCAAGGTGACGGTGGGAGGGGCAGATCCAGAGGTGAGGGTGCTGGCCTCCCGCAGCACTTCTTGGTCAATCAACAGCAGTTGTCCGGGATTGGCTGGATCCGGGCGATAGCGATTGCGCACCAGGGCAGAGGCTTCTACCTGAAAGTCCCCCCGCACCGAGGATTGGGATCCCTCTACTTGGCTGAGAATATCGGCAACAATCTCAGGGCCCACCTGCCGCCAGGAGAGGATCTGGGCCGAATAGGTGAGCTTGGGATGAGAGCTCCACAGCTTGCGGATGGCACCTTCCACCTCTTCCCGGTCCAGCCCATCTCGGTGGCGGAAGTCGGGGCTGTAGCCGGCCATCACCCCTGGCAAATCCCGCCGGTTGGCGGCGGCCACCTGCTGGCTTAGCCACTCCACCAGGGCGGCTGGCGGTGGGCTGGAAACTTGCCGTTGGATCCCGCTTTCTAGGGGCATCGGGGCAGCTTGGGCCCAGGCCGAGGACTCCGTCCGGCTGACGTGACCGGCTGTCAATCCAAGGGGGATGCTCCAGCTCACGGCCAGAGCAAGGGGCCAAAGCAGTTGCGGAAAGTTAGATCGGGATTTCAAGCCATGGGCCTCCAGCCGGCAAATCTGGATCCCAGTCTAGCCTTAGGGCAGTTGGGATCCCAAAGTCCAGACCAGATAAGATCGATTGGAATAAGCTTTGGCTCATAGCGCCTGTTCTCCATGGCTCCCCAGCACTCTCCAGCTTTCTTGGCCCTGGTCAACGAGGCCAAAAGCCGCATCCAAGAACTGACAGTCGAGCAGGTCAGGCAAAAACAACTGCAAGGGGATCCCTTCTATTTTGTGGATGTGCGGGAAGAGTCGGAGTGGCAAGCCGGCCACGCTGCCGGAGCCATCCACTTGAGCAAAGGGATCATTGAGCGGGACATCGAGAGGGTGATCCCCGACAAAGAAGCGGAGATCGTCCTGTACTGCGGCGGCGGGTTTCGTTCGGCGTTGGCAGCCGATAATCTACAGAAAATGGGCTATCGTCGGGTGATCTCGATGGATGGGGGCATGCGGGCTTGGCGGGAAGCGGGTTTTCCTGAGGAGCGCTAGAGCTGGCGGATTTCTTCCCTCACCCATAGGAAGAGGGAGGTATTGGCTGCTATCTGGCTGCTATCTGAAATGGCCGACCACTGAAGGCGGGAAGTGGGGGCGGCCCAACCTTGTTTAGAATGGCGATAGCCTGGCCGTTTAGCTTTACCCCTCTGCCATGCTCCAAACCCTGCCCCGCCTGGATGTTGCTGCCCGTTTGCAGCAGTTGCGCCAGCTTCTGCGAGAACAAGATCTGGATGGCTTTTGGGTTCCCTCTGCTGATGAGCATCTCAATGAGTATTTGCCGGAACATCGCAAGCGGCGCCAGTGGATCACAGGCTTTACCGGCTCGGTGGGGGATGCCTTGATCACCCGGGACAGGGCTTGGCTGTGGGTGGATCCCCGCTATCACGAACAGGCGGAGCGGGAGGTGGATCCCAATCTATTGACAGTGATCAAAGGAGGTCTGCCGAATCAGCCCAGCCTGATGGAGATTGTGGAAGAGCTGGGATCCGGCTTTCGCCTGGGGGTGGATCCCTTTACGGTGGCAGTGGCCACCTATCGCCAGTTGCAGGCCCATGCCCAAGCGGGAGGGGTGCTCTTGATCCCGGTCATGGAAAACTTGGTGGATAAGCTGGCTCAGGGATCCGCTCCTGTCGCTCCCTTTGACCGGCCCATTGACTCGGTACCCACCCACCTAAGCGGGGCCACCCCTGCAGAAAAGCTGGCCCAAGTCCGGCAGGAGATGCGCCGCAAGCGGGTGGGACTGTTGCCCCTGACCAAATTGGATCAGGTGGCCTGGCTGTTTAACCTGCGGGGATCCGACATCCCCTACAACCCAGTGTTTTGGGCCTATGCTTTGGTCAGCCTAGATAGAGCGGCTCTATTCACAGATCTGGAGCGGCTCAGTCCCCCATCTCGGCAATTTCTGGCAGAAGCCGGGGTGGAACTCTGGCCCTACGAGACCTACAGCCAACAACTGCCCCAATGGGCCAAGAGCTATGCGCCGGTGGGCTTGGATCCCAAGCAGACCACCCAGGGCACTCAAGAGCTGCTGCAGGATGCGAGCTGCCGCGAGCTGGAGCACCCAGTAGAAGCCCTCAAGGCCGTGAAAAACCCCACCGAGCTGGAACAGATGCGCCTGGCCAACCGCAAAGCCAGCCGGGCCAAGATTCGCACCCTGGCCTGGATCGACCGGCAAATCCAACAGGGGATCCCCATCAGCGAAGCCGACGTGGCCGCGATCATGGAGGCCCACTACCGGGAGGAAGGGGAGTGGGTGGGTCTGAGCTTTAACACCATTGCCGGCGCCGGCGCCAACAGCTCCATCATCCACTACAGCACTCCAGATCCCCAAAAGCTGCTGCAGCCGGGCGAACTGTTTTTGTTGGACTCCGGATCCCACTACTTGGGGGGCACCACCGACGATACCCGCACCGTTTGGATTGGCCCGCAACCCGCGGATCCCTTGTGCAAGCGGCGCTATACCGAGGTGCTCAAGGCCCACATTCAATGCGCCCGCCAGATCTTCCCCCCCGACACCTATGGAGTCTCGTTGGATGGGATCGCCCGCTCTACCCTTTGGCAGGCCGGGCTGGACTATGGCCATGGCACCGGCCACGGTGTCGGCGCCTTTTTGAATGTCCACGAGGGGCCCAACGGGATCCACCGCCGCGCCAGCACCCCTCTCAAAGTGGGCATGATCAACAGCATTGAGCCGGGCTACTACCAGCCGGGATGGGGTGGGATCCGCCTGGAGAATCTCTACGAGGTGATTGCCATTCCCGAGCCGGAGGGCTGGATGGGCTTTCGCTCCCTAACTTGGATCCCTTTTGATGGGCGCTTAATCGATTGGGAACTGTTGAACGAGGTGCAGCGAGCCTGGCTGGACGAGTATCACCGGCAGGTTTACGCCATGCACCACGCCACCTTGCCAGAACAGGATGCCGCCTGGTTACGACGCGCCTGCGGACTGAGCTGATGTACTCGCGCAAGCGTTGCGCGGCGATTACAAATCCCCTGGCAAAGAACGCAGGAAGGATCCCCGCAGTTGACCACATGCGGCATTGCCATCCAAACCACGGGTTTGGCGCACAGTGGCCCGCACTTGGTGCTGTTCGAGCTGGCGGACGAACTCTCTGACCCGTGTCGGGTGGGGGCGTTGATAGTCAGCTTCAGAGATGGGGTTGTAAGGGATCAGGTTCACGTGCAGTTGCACCCCTGACCGGCTGGCCTGCTGCAGCAATTGCGCCAGTTGGCGGGCATGAATGGGCAGATCGTTGACCCCCGACAGCAGGGTATATTCAAAACTGACTCGCCGCCCGGTGCGCAGCATGTAGTCGCGGCAATCCTGGATCAGAGTGTCCAGAGGGTAGTGGGCTGCCGAAGGGATCAGCTGTTGCCGCAGGTCTTGATTGGGGGCATGCAAGCTGACGGCCAGGGTAACTTGCAGATCCTGCTGCGCCAGCCAGGCAATTTGCCGGGGTACCCCCACCGTCGAGAGGGTGATATGCCGTTGGCCGATGCCGATATCTCGATTCAGGCTGCGGATGGCTTGTACCACCGTATCGCGGTTGAGCAGGGGTTCCCCCATGCCCATAAAGACCACATGGCTGACGCGACGGCCAAAATCTTCCTGCACCGTCAACACCTGATCCAGAATCTCGTGCAGCTCTAGGTTGCGCCGGTAGCCCATCTTGCCGGTGGCACAGAAATCGCAGGCCATCGGGCAGCCCACCTGAGAAGAGACGCAGACCGTCAGACGCTTGGCCGTTGGGATCCCTACCGTTTCGATCAACTGCCCATCCGCCAACCCCAGCAGAAACTTCACAGTACCATCGCGGGCCTCTGTCCGCTGCACAATGCGCGAGCGTCCCACTGGGTAGCTTTGCACCGCCTCTCGCCAAGCCCTAGGAAACACCGTCACCTGTTCCAGGGAGCGGATCCCTTTTTGGTAGATCCAAGCATGCAGTTGTTGCCCGCGATAGGCCGGCTGTCCTTGGGCAACCGCCCAGTCTTTCAGAGCAGACAAGGATTGCCCCAGCAGCGGAATGGGTAGGGCCGACATCAATACCATCTTAGACGAGATCTCAAGAGCATGACTCTAGTCAATAATAAGCTCAACTATACTGAAAATAATGTATAATATGTTCAGTACGGATTACTACCACCAGTTGATCTTTCTGTTTACTTTCGAGTCTGCCAACATGGTAGCCAAAGCAAAGCAGAAAATTGGTAGTAAGACGACACGGAAACTGCGCTTTGGGTATTCTACTCAAAGCTTTGCGGGATACCGCCATTCTGGTTGGAAACAAACAGAATGCTATCGCTGCATAGTTGAACAGTGATGTTCAGCAGTGTTCAGCGTAAATGTATCAGGCACAGGAGTCCGGCTCCTCTACTCTAGCCTGTCCCTGCAACCCAATCCCCTTCAAGAACTCCGTCCGAGTGGCGCGAACGGCCTCGTCGCCACAGGGTTGCGGTTCCCCTGCCCATGGCAACAACTCCGCCAGAGACAGGGCGGGTGACGGTAAGCAACAATGCTCTCTTAAATCCCTTAAATTCCCTTAAATCAAGTTGCCCAAGGGCTTTTCCACCCCGCACTCAAGTACAGGGCTACCAAGCTATTCCCTGGTGTAGTTTTGTAGAGTGTGTTATGGAGTGCGCCATCGGGACGGAGTCCCTGACAGTTGGACAAAGTCTGCAGGATCAGGAGCGCTCGATCTGAATCTTCTCGATTTCAATCCATTGAATCCATCTGAACCTATGTCTGTTTCCCCCCAACTGGCCCAACTGGCCACCTGGATGGCAGGGCACTTCAACAACCTGCAGCAGGCGCTCGCAGAGCCCGTCTGGTTTGCCAACATTCATGTGTACCAATGTCCCTTGCCTTGGTCGGTGTTGCAGGGGGTGGGGTTTTATGTGGAGCAACTGTACGACATTTATCCTGAGCAGCCTTACCGACAGCGGGTGATCCACCTCTTCGATACTCCAGATGGGATCCGGATTCAAAACTATGCTCTGACAGCTCCTGACTCCTACAGGTGCGCCGGTCGGGAGTTGTTGCTAAGCAACGCTTACGCGAAGGGGAAATTGGCCGGTCTGACAGCAGCGGAGTTGGAACTCTTGCCCGGCTGTGTCACCCAAGTGGAATGGACGGGATCCTGCTATCGGGGCCGCAGCCTGCCCGGCAAAGGCTGTATTGTTGAACGCAAAGGCAGAACCACCTATTTGTACAGCGAGTTTGAGATCGGAGCCGACTACTTTCACAGCTTGGATCAAGGTCGGGATCCGGAGACCGATCAAGTGATCTGGGGATCCCTATCCGGGCCTTTTCGGTTTGTCAAAAAACAGGATTTTTCCCAGTACCTACCGCAGTGGGCTGAAGTGCTGAACCATGAGGCTGCTGGAGCAACTGGTTGAGCAGCTGCGGGCGCTGGGGATCCCGTTCGCGTCGTCAGTGCCAGCTTTTTGCGCTTCTTGTACAGGAAAGCGGGATTCTTAGCCCAGGAGGTTGGCGGGCCGACTCAGTTGGATCCCTTGCGAGAGCTGGGGTTGAACTTGTGGGGGATCCTCACCTGGCCGATTTCGCTGGGGTTGGTCGTCTTCTCCTGCTGGGTGCTGTATCGATTTGGCCCCAGCTTGCGCCGACCCCAAATGCCGATTTGGCCGGGAGCCATCGTGGCCAGCCTACTGTGGGTTGGGGTGTCTTGGGGGCTGCGGATTTACGTCGAGCACTTTGGGCAGTTCAACCAAGTCTACGGGGCGGTGGGGGCAGTTATTGTGCTGCTGCTCTGGGTTTGGCTCACTTCCTTGGCGCTGCTGTTTGGGGATCAGATCAACATCGCCCTCTACCAGGCGCAAAAATGGATTGAAGAACGGGATCCCTAGCCCTTACTCCAAATCCGAGTTATGGATGCAGACGGAAATTCTCTCACCCACTCCTGAGCACATTGCCGTAGCGGCGGCAGCCTTGCTGCAGGGCCAGTTGGTGGCCATCCCCACGGAGACGGTTTACGGCCTGGCGGGCCATGGCTTGGATGAGCAGGCAGTGGCAAACATTTTTGCCGCCAAGGAGCGCCCCCGCTTCGATCCCCTGATCCTGCATCTGCCGGCTGGGGTGACCCTAGAGCAATTGCAGGGGTGGCTGGTGGATGTGTCGGCTTTTACTCCCACCGCCCGTGCTCTGCTGGGATCCCTGATCGACACCTTCTGGCCGGGGCCCCTAACCTTGGTGCTGCCCAAGTGTCCCACCGTGCCGGATCTGGTGAGCAGCGGGTTGCCTACTGTTGCCCTGCGGGTGCCTGCTCACCCGGTGGCTCAAGCTTTGTTGCAGGCGGTGCAAACCCCTCTGGCTGCCCCCAGTGCCAATCGCTTTGGCCGCATCAGCCCCACCTCAGCCCAGGCCGTCTATGCAGAGTTGGGAGGGCGGATCCCTTACATCTTGGATGGGGGAGAGTGTGCTGTGGGCCTGGAGTCCACCGTGCTAAAGCTCAGCCCCGAAGGGATCCCGACGCTGCTGCGCCCAGGAGGGATCCCACTGGAAGCCCTGGAGGCCCACCTGGGGTTGCCCATCCGGTTGCCCCCAGAACAGGCCCCCAAGGATGGCACAACGGGCCCGCCAGAAGCGCCGGGACGACTGAGCAGCCACTATGCCCCCAGTAAGCCCCTCCGGCTTTTGCCCACCCCTTTTGCCCAGCTTCAGCCCGGCGATTGGCAACAGGTGCAGCACCTGACAACCGGTCATTCCCACCTGGGCATCCTCAGCTTTGCCACGGATCCGCAGGCTCTGCTGAACACCCTCTCCCGCCATTGGCCGGGGATCACGTTCAGTTTGGAGTGTTTGGGTTCGGATCCCAAGGCAGCCGCCCGCGCCCTCTTTGCCAGCCTGCGCCGACTGGATGAGGGAGATGCTACGCTCCTGCTGGCAGAGCCCCCACCCATCTCGACGGGGTTGGGCTATGCGATGATGGATCGGCTACGCCGGGCCAGCAGCGTTTCGCGTTAGCGTCGCTTAGCGATATGGAACTCTCCCCCCTCGTTGCCATCGTAATGGGCAGCGATTCCGATCTGCCCACCCTTGCACCTGCCGCCCAGGTGTGTGAGGAGTTTGGGATCCCTTACCAATTGCAGATCCTCAGCGCCCATCGCACTCCCGAGGCCATGGTAGAGTTTGCCCGCTGCGCCCATACCCAAGGGATCCGCGTCATTATTGCCGGGGCAGGGGGAGCAGCCCATTTGCCGGGGATGGTGGCCTCTCTCACCCCCCTGCCGGTGATCGGGGTGCCGGTGCTCAGCCCATCCCTGCAGGGGATCGACTCCCTGTACTCAATTGTGCAAATGCCCAAAGGGATCCCGGTGGCCACGGTGGCCATTGGCAACGGCTACAACGCGGGTCTGTTGGCGGTGCAGATCCTAGCCAGTGGGGATCCCGATCTGCTCCGGCGGGTGATCGCCTATCGGGAAAGCCTAAAACAGGCGGTGCAGGAGAAAAACGACCAGTTGCAAACCCAAGGGTGGAAAGCCTACCTCGACTCTATAAAGCATAAGAGCATAATTTAAGGAGCGTTGATCTATCTTGCCGCTTGCAAAGGGTCAGGTGCGACAGAGTTTTGGGAGTTGCCATCGGTGAAGCATCAATCGGGTCGCCCTTCTTCCGGCCAGGGATCCTGGCCAGAATATCTGCAGCGGGTGGGGCGTGGGGCAGTGGAGACGGGATCCCAAGTTGCTCTGTGGATCCTATCGGGGCCGCAATGGCGGGTTCTGGCCCTGTCGGGCTTGGCATTGGCGGGGCTGGCCTTCTGGAACGGGCGGCTGGCGCTCTCTCTGGGGGTGGGTACCTTGGTGATGTTGGGGCTACAGGGGATGCGCAGCCCTGAGTTCAACCGCCGCTGGCAGGAGTGGCAAGCTTGGTTTCGGCAGGCGGATCGCTGGCTTTTGCTGGCAATTGGTTCGGGAGCAGCCGCCACCTTGGGCACCTACACCCTCATCTCCATCTGGGCAGAATCCACCCAACGCTGGCTGGCCACCGGTGCCATTCTACAGGGATTGGCCACTCTAGCCTTGTTGTCGCTGCTGTTTGGGGAGTGGCTCAGGGGCCGACAAGAGCGGCAACGGTCTCAATTGGAGCGCGACCTCAGCGACATTGCTTCTCCCGATCCCTTCCGACGGCTGGCGGGCGTTCGCCGCTTGCAGAGCTTAATGTCCCACCTGGATCCCGAGCAAACCCGGCTGGCGGTGGATTATCTGCGGTTGGCCCTCGACCAAGAGACGGTAGCGGTTGTGCGGGAAGCCCTGCTGGAGGCCCTACAGGGATGGGGGATCCTGCGCCGCCTCAACGATTTGACCAATCTCAAACACCCCAGCAGGGATCCCTCTTCAAACTAAGATAACGGCTGTCTTGGTCCTCAAGGGTTTGACTGGGATGATAAATTCAGTCCCTTGGGCAATCCGCCAAATAGATTGCTCACCTCAGGTTTAGCTAAACCGCCGAGAAGCCCCGCGCTGTATGCGTAGCAACCCTGCGGGAAGCTAGCTACAGGGTCGGGAGTATGTTACGCGGCATACCCCCTTTCCATCTAGGCTCAGGCTTGTCCCTGATACATTCACGCTGAACTCTCCTGAACATGGTTCAGGAAAGAAGCGATCGCATCCTGCCTATCTCTGTTCGCGTCAGCGGGACGGAGTCCA